>CAMKRB010000101.1 GCA_946415045.1 uncultured Myxococcales bacterium | reverse complement strand
ATTCGAGATGATGTATTCGAGCGGCTTGCGCGTCAGTGAGCTGGTGAGCGTCAACATACAGGACATCGACTTTGTCGAGGGGTGGATTCGTGTAATAGGCAAGGGGAACAAAATGCGTGAAATTCCTGTCACGACAACAGCGATAGACCTGATCGGACGATATCTTGCCGAATCGCGTCCCTCACTCACGGCAAAGGATGGATCGCAGGATGATGAAGCATTGCTGTTGAATTCACGAGGCGGTCGCATTACGGCGCGCAGCATCCGTCGGCTTTTGCACGAACAGGAGCTCGAAAAGGGACTGAGCGATGATGTTTCGCCGCATGGTCTGCGCCATGCTTTTGCGACGCATTTGCTCGAAGCCGGTGCAGATATGCGCGCAATTCAGGATATGCTAGGGCATGCCCGTTTATCGACAACGGCCAGATATACCCATAATCATTACGAGCGTCTGGTCAAAGTCTATGACAGTGCGCATCCGCGAGCGCATATTTCGTCTGATCCAACGCATGATTTGTCGCCTCATGAAATCTGAATTGTGTTATAAGAAATATGTGGCGGTTTTCGCTGATTTGTGCACTCAGGAGGTATTGTTATGGCTATTCATCCACAGGCCGGTATTAAGGCAGATCCACGGGATTTGGTTAACATTCCCCGTCTGATGGCGGATTATTTTACCATTCGTCCGGACATGGACAATCCGGCATGTCATGTCGTATTTGGAACCAGCGGACATCGCGGCGTCTCGAGCAAATCGTCCTTTAATGAGGCGCATATCATGGCAATTTCGCAGGCCGTTGCGGAATATCGGCTTGGTGAAAACATCCGTGGGCCGCTGTATATTGGCATGGACAGCCATGCTCTGAGTGAGGCTGCTTTTGTGACAGCTCTTGAAGTTCTTGCCGCGAATGATGTCGATGTGATTGTTCAGTCCGGCCTGAGCTATACGCCGACCCCGGTGGTGAGCCACGCGATTTTGTCGCACAACCGCAGTCTTTCAAACGATGATTCCCGAAGAGCTGATGGCATTATTATCACTCCATCGCACAATCCTCCGGAATACGGCGGGTTCAAATACAATCCTCCAACCGGTGGTCCGGCCGATACGTCGACGACCAAATGGATTCAGAATCGCGCCAATGATTTGCTTCGCAATCAGAACAAAGATGTAAAGCGCGTTGTCCTTGATGCCGGTAAAAAACACCCCAGAATCTCGTTTGTTGACTATATTGCGCCATACGTTGCGGATTTAAAGAACATCATCGATATGGACGCGATTGCGTCGTCCGGTATTCATCTTGGCGTGAACCCGCTTGGCGGATCGACGCTGGATTTCTGGGATGCCATTGCCAGCCACTATCACCTGAATATGACGAATACGCAACCATATCTGGACGCGACCTTCTGCTTTATGACCCGCGATCACGACGGCAAGATCCGCATGGATTGTTCTTCGCCCTATGCCATGGCTTCGCTTATTCAGATGAAGTCCGATTTTGACCTCGCTTTTGCCTGCGATCCCGATGGCGATCGCCATGGCATTGTGACGTCGTCGGGTTTGATGAATCCCAATCACTACCTTGCCGTGATGATTGAGTATCTCTATACGACCCGCGATCGCTGGCCGTCGAATCTTAAGGTGGGCAAAACACTTGTTTCCAGTGCACTCATCGACCGTGTGGCTGCGGGAATTGGTCGGGAAGTGTGTGAAGTACCGGTTGGATTTAAGTGGTTTGTGGATGGGTTGTTCAGCAAGTCGATTGGATTTGGCGGCGAAGAATCTGCCGGCGCCTCGTTCCTGCGGTTTGATGCCAATGTCTGGTCCACCGATAAGGATGGCATGATTCCCTGTTTGCTCGCAGCTGAAATGACGGCTAAAACCGGCAAGGATCCCTATGCACGTCATCAGGAACACGTCAGAAAATATGGCGAGCCAGCCTATGGCAGAATTGAAACGCCTGCGGATGCGCGCGTTCGCAAGTTCCTGGGATCCCTCACGCCTGATATGGTCCAGACCGACACGCTTGCCGGCGAAAAGATTACCCAGGTTCTCACCAATGCTCCGGGCAATCAGGCACCCATTGGCGGACTAAAGATTTGTGCTCCTTCCGGATGGTTTGCGGTTCGACCCTCTGGCACAGAGGATATCTATAAGATTTATGCCGAGAGCTTTAAGGGGGCGGAACACCTTGCGGCCATTCAGCAGCAGGCCGTCGAAATCGTGAACGATATGACGAAGCGAGAGGCGCTATGATTCAGATAGAGGAACATTATCCGCTTGCGCGGCTGACGACATTTGGTATTGGTGGAATCGCCAGAAAATATGCTGCACCACAAAGCGCAGAATCGCTCATCGATGTGCTCACGCTCGCCAAATCTGAGAATGCTCCTGTATTCATTCTCGGTGCTGGCAGCAATACGCTCATTAACGATGAGGGATTCGAGGGGTATGTCATTCATCCTGCCATGAAATCGGTGGAGTGGAAAGAACATGCGGATGGGTCGGTGCTGGTCACGATAGATGCCGGTGCATCATTTGACGATGTGGTGTGTGAATCCTGTCGCCGCAATCTAGGTGGCATTGAATCTTTAAGCGGTATTCCTGGATCGGCTGGCGGCAGTCTGGTCCAGAATATCGGTGCATATGGTCAGGAGATCTCCGAGAGCTTTGTGCGTGCGCGTGCGATTCGTCTCGATAATCTGGAAATCTGCGATCTGTCGCGGGAGGATATGGGTTTTTCATATCGCCATACATCGCTGAAAACCGCATCGCCTTCGCATGTGATTGTATCTGTGACGCTCAGGCTGCAGCCCTATGATGTGGATGCGGCTTCGGAACGATGCATTGCACATGGATTCAAACAGATTGCATTGCGCAGGCCACAGACAGCCATGGCACTTCGTGAACTCGTGATTGAAACACGGCGTTCCAAAGCCATGTGCTATGATCCTGCCGATTATAATACGCATGGTGTGGGCAGTTTCTTTGTAAATCCGACGGTTTCAAACGAAGATGCCCAGCGACTGAATGCTGCGAGTGCCATACGGTATCAAAAGAGTATTCCGTGTTATCCGACAGACGACGGACGCATGAAATTGTCTGCTGCCTGGCTGATCGAAAAAGCGGGATTTAATAAAGGCTATTGTTATAAAGGTGTTTCGCTGAGCGAAAAACATTGCCTTGCCATTGTAAACCGGCAAAATGCGACGGCTGCGGATATTATTGAGTTTGCCAATGGCATTGCATCGTATGTGTATATGGCATTCAGAATCGAGCTTCAGCCCGAAGTCGTTTATCTTGCGCAGAATTCGGTTGCGCCTTTACCGATTCATCCCCGGGATGCTGAAGTGACGGGTACGCCGCTGCGTCCAAATTCTCACCTTTATCAATAGTAACAATTCGATTCCACAGAATCACTCAGGGTTACCGCATTTAAAAAAGTGTAATGAACGTCTGCGGCGTTCCTCTTTGGGGGCATTCACCATCCCCCGGCGTTGCCGGGGGCTATTGATATTCAAACCCAAACGGGCTTGAACAAAATCATGCCAAAAGTAAATACGGTATCCCTGCAGAATCACTTGATGTTTCTGTGGCATCTTTGTATGGTTTTGTACAGGCTGCATTGGCGGCCGTTTGACAATTGGAACAGTTACACGATTGTGGCTGTTGTTCTGGGGCAGCAGGAATGAAATATCAAAAGGTCGTATGGTTTGCTTTGGCAATTTGCAGTCTTTGGTCGTTGGCGGGTTGCCATACCTCGCCGAATACAACTCAGACTGCGGCAGATGTTCAGCGTTCCGATATTCAAAAAACAGCCGATAGTAATGGAACTGTCACGCTGAAAGATACGGATATTCCTGAATTTGCTTCACGTGTGTCGTGGCCGGATTTCGATCCTGAAAGTGCTCAGAAGCCTGTATACAACATCAACAGCGGCGTCAATGACGGCGTCTGGGTCGAAGCGAAGGGGTACTTTCGCATTCCGTTGGATAAAGTATATGAAGATCTCACTGATGTAACAATAATGGGCCCCACCTATCTCACAGATGATATCAAACAGAAGAATCTGGTAAAGAATCCCGTTCTGACAACGTACGAAATGGATATAAAGATGCGCTACATCATGAGTGTAGAGTTTTCAATAGGCGTGCGCATCGAGGCATTCTATGATGCGGATGGCAATCTGAGCGGTTATCTGTACAATAGCAACAAATCAGAAGGGACGCGTTTTATCAAGAAAATCGACGAACAACTCGTGGTAAGGCATATTCGGGACAATTGGTTCAGTGCAGAATTTAAGAGTTTGAATGTCGCTTCGATGGATAAGGAAGAAGAAACGCGCAAACATATCGAGTCGCTGTTTGGGCGTTGGGAAGCAATTTCGGTTGCAGAGTGATTGGGAACGATTGGGAATCGCTTAAATTGGGGAAAAGGCAGCGCTTTGGGAATATCGATTGTGGGCGGGCGTATGCCGCTACAGCGGCATAGAACGCCCCGAGTGGCGTATGCCGCGACAGCGGCATAGCCACCGCAACAAAAAACATATTTTTATAGACAGCACGTAATTGTCTGCGATAGAAAAAACATTGGTTGTATTTTCTGTTTGCGGAGGCACCAATGAATAAAAAGTTCTTGTACTTGTCGGCAGTTGCGGTCGCTTGTGTGTTATCGGCATGTTCCACGGATGCCATTCAGATTCAGGGCAAGTGTGAAGGGGAGGCGTGTGGCGGTCAGCCTGAGGAAGTTTGCGTGGGTGCGGATTGCGATAAACCATGCGAGGGAGAAGGTTGTGACAAGCCGATCGAATACGATATTTGTACACATGCATGTCTGCCTGATGCGCGAAAATGTGATGGTGCAAAAGTCGTCATTTGTGTGACAGACCAGGATGGGTGCCGAGGGTGGAGTGATCCTGTGGATTGTGGGCCTCAAATGGTTTGTGACAGCGATAGAAATGCCTGTGTCGATGGGTGTGCGGACGCTTGTACGCTTGGGGCCGTGGAATGCCGGGGTGCGGAAGTCGTGACCTGTTTGAAGGACGATGAGCTGGGATGTACCTATTGGAGCCTTCCGGCGAGTTGTGGCGAGAACAGGCACTGTGACGAAGCAACACACGCGTGTGTGGATGGGTGTGTGGATGAGTGTGTTGCAGGGACTGCGGAATGTGCGGATGAGGAGATTCGCTATTGTGGTCAGTTTGATGAAGATGCCTGTCTGGAGTTCGGGCCTTCGGATGACTGCGGCACCGATATGATTTGCGACCATGCATCGAATTCGTGCGTAAAGCTGGGTTGTGATGTCGAGTGCGCGGCTGGAGAAGTTGCTTGTAATGATGGCGATACAGCCGTGATGCGTTGCGAACCGATTGCCGGAACTTCCTGTAATACATGGGTTACGCAGGAAACGTGCGGCAGCGGCCAATCCTGTGTGGAAAAAGATGGGAATTATAAATGTGCTGTGACGACGCTGAATTGTAATGCCGGTGATGTAAAGTGTTCGGATGATGGTAAATCGTTGCTTAAATGTATAGAGAATGACAGCGGCAATGCGTGGCAGACGTCTCCATGCGGTTCGAATGAAGTCTGTGATGCATCCAGACTATCTTGTGCGGCTACTTGTACAGATGCATGTGTAGAGAACAAAACGCAGTGCACATCAAACAACAAGGGAACGCAGATTTGTAAACGGGGCGCAAATGGCTGCACTTCGTGGGTTGCAGGAGAGACCTGCGGAACCGCACAATCGTGTTCAGGCGGCAGTTGTGTGGCGAATTGCGGAACTGCATGTGAGCCATTTTCCATTGTTGTTTTGCCCGATACACAGAACTATACAAGATACAGTACAAAACAGTCGACCACGTATCACAAGCAGATGAACTGGATTGTTAAACATAAGGACGACGCAACCCTGATGCCCAATCTGAAGATGGTTGTACACATGGGTGATATAACGAATGATAATACCGCTGTTCAGTGGGAAATTGCGAAAGATGCTCAGGATATATTAAAGAAAAATAATATACCGTTTACCGTGGTGAATGGCAATCACGATTACCGTGTATCCGGTGCGATTGGAGGCCGCAGTAAAACGAAGTTCCCTACCTATTTCCCGGAATCGTATCTGAAAGGCATTGTAGGTTACGGCGGCATTCATGACAAGGTGAATACCTATAGTTATTTTACGGCAGGCGGACAGGATTACATGGTGCTCAACCTGGAATTTGCACCGAGACAGGAGACGATGTGCTGGGCCAATCGCCTGCTTCAGAAACCGGAGAACCAGAACAAGAAGGTTATTGTCACTACACATGCCAATGTTTCTCATAAAAAAGAGGGCAATTCAAAGCCGTCGTATAGCGGAAAACCCAAGAATCAGTTCGTTGCAAACGGCGCAAGCGGCAGCGAATTGTGGAACGGTTTTACATCCCGTCACTCCAATATTATCATGATACTGAATGGCCATGTGGGGGACAGCGAACGCCGTGCCGATAAAGGAAACAATGGCAATATCGTACAGCAGATACTCACGGATTATCAGTTTGAGAAACCTTGTACAGCGAATAAACTATCGGGATGCACGGCATCGTGCCAGCATGCTGTGGGTGCCGGAAATGGCTGGCTGCGCATTCTGACGTTTTATCCAAAAGAAAATCGCGTGTCTGCCAAATCTGTTTCTGTTGTGACAGGCAGTACTTCATTCTTCTCCAATCAGGGAAAAGATCAGTTTTTCTGCTCACCGTTGTTTGATACAAGCAACATTGGTAAAACCTGTAACGATTGTGGTAACTGGTATCCGCAGGATCCAAATCATGATGATCACAAGTATGATATCGTATACGATTATACAACACCGGGCGTGAATAAATACAAAGACAACGGTTATCTCGGATTTGTCCATCGCAATATCAATTCGACGAGCAGCGGAGATCAGATTCAACCTGTCGTCGCAACGAACGATACCGGACGTCTTGTATATGTATGGGAAGACGATTCAGATGACAGCGATGGCAAGATTAAGGGTACCTCCAATAATGCACACGATATCTATGCACGCGTTATGCTGCCTGAGTCGTGCGCCATCAGCGGTAATTCAGAAATCGTTGTGAATGTGAAGACTGAAGGTCATCAGTCGGAACCCGATGTCGCTATGGATAAGAATGGCAATTTCGTCGTTGTCTGGACAGATGATCATGACAACAACGGTTCAACTCAGATATACATGCGCGGCTTTAATGCGGATGGTTCACAGCGATTTGCAACGAAAACCGTGAATACAGTCGATACCCGCAATCAGTATCAGCCGCGTATTGCGATGGCTGCTGACGGACAGTTTGCGGTTTCGTGGACAGATACAGCATCAAGTGCCAGCACGCCTCAGATTAATGTTCGCGGATTTAAAGCCGATGGAAATGAAGCATTCGCGCAGCGCGCAATTGCAGATGAAGTCGCGGGATCACGTGTCAGATCCGATATTTTTATGGATAATGCGCATAATGTCATCGTCGTGTGGGAAGATGATGAAGATGGCAATGGATCAACCCAGGCAAAGATGCGGATTCTGGATGCTTCGGGGAATAACAGGACCAAGGTAAAAACGGTCAATTCCACGTCGAAGGGGGATCAGAATATGCCGTCGGTATCCGGAAAACCGGACGGTTCCGAGTTTATCGTCGTTTGGCAGAACGTGGCGACTTCGACGAACTACTCGATTATGGGCAGGACGTTTAATGCCAGCGGTGCCGAAATCAATCCCGATTTTGTCCTTTCATCTTCAGATGTCGCACAAAAGGTGACCGATCCGCATGTTTGTATGAATGCCAAAGGCGCGGCAAAAGTCGTGTGGTATAATCCTACGCCAAAAGATATCAAGATGCGCGTGTTTGAAAATGGGGCAGTGTCGACCAAGGACGAACAGCGCGTGAATTCGCCGGGTAATGAAAAGGCCAATAATTCTATTGCATACGAAACTGCGAAATCCTATCAGCCTGCAATTGCCTGTACACCAAACGGCGATTATGCGATGATTACATTTGCCGATGATAACGATGGCAATTCCGCATTCGAGATATTTGCAGTCGGTACACTGATTACAAAGACGTCGATTTAATATGGCTGCGTTGAACCTTCATGGATATTCATTGGTAATATGACGTAATGGCTTATCGCTTGTGGTCCGGCTCCGATTCTCAGCCATAACCATAAGCCCTAAGCCCTAAGCCCTAAGCCATAACCAATTTCTATTCATGCACGAACAACAATGTTTTTGGATATGTTTAACCAGTGTAGATATAGCGTTACCCCGATATGTGTGAGATACTAACGAAGAGTGCCAAGCATCGAGCGTCGAGTTTGCCAATGAGCACTCGTGACTCATTGCTCATCGCTCGTGGCCGCAAAGCTGACAACCTTACTTTTTCATATCCACGATCGTTAAACTGAGCCATGTTTTTAGGTACTAAATATCATTGTATACAAAGTAAAATAGGATACTCTATATGAAATATACTGGTCTGTTAGCGGTTTCTTTTGCAATTGCGCTGGGGTGTTGCGGATGTGATGAAAATGCGAAATCACCGGATGGTCAGAATAACGCTTTTGGGTTACTGAAAAGACGCTTTTTTTGCATTTAATGCCCATAATCTCACCCTGTTGGTAATACTAGCGCGGCTACGCCTTGTTATCCCCGCTCTCAGATGCAACAAGACACCCTCTTCGAGGGACGCTGTGCTTGTCTTGTTGTATCTTCGAGACGGGGCTCAATATTGTAGAATTTACGGTTATTATTTTGCCCTGAGTTCATTCCATCCCGGACAGCAAATATCCAGCTTTTTCTTTATATCTGTCCAATGCGCCATACTTGCTGCGAACGGTTTTAGACGTCGTGCCGTTTCGACGGTTCGATGTCGGCTTTTCTTCATGGGAACTCTTTTGATAGCCAAGAAAATCGGTCAGTTCTGTCTGCATTAACCTTTCCATAGCCAGCTTTAGTCCTTCCTGCATTGTCTCGTAAACATCGGAGGCATTGTAGCCGTCCTGTTGTGATGCCATCGCTGCAATCAGCGACTGGGCCAGTTGTTCCATTTCGGGTTTTGGTTTCGGTTTGCGTTTTCGTTCTGCCATGTCTAAGCTCCTTTGCACTCAAGCCTGTATCCTTATAACAAACTTGAGTGCTTGTTTGGGAGTTTACACATATTAATTTACACCCCTTTCTGAATTGACTTTTTCATCATCTTCACCGCATGCGGTCATCATAACTGCAACAGAAACTAATAATAGGTGACGATAGTTAATCATAGTTTCTCCTCTGTTTGATATCGTCAAATATATACAAGCGGCGTATTGCTTTAGCAATAGCCGCGAAAGCGAGCTGCAGAGACGCGCATCAAGCGCGTCTCAAGGCGAGCAGAGGACGTGCATTTTGCACGTCTCTCTCGCAGGGCGTATCGGCGCAGCCGATAGCCTGCGATTCAAATTATTTTACACGCATTCGTTCTTTCCAGATAGGATAGCACATGGTGCACCGCGCAGAATCTGCGGCTGCGCCTTCGGCATTATCGCATTCATTGCGCAGTTCGTCATAGATAATCTCATCGACGCGTTTTCTTATACTGCATTTGCTCTTGGCATCGAAATTATCCCAAAGATGCACTGCAATTCCCAATCTGGTTTCAGCGAATTGTTCTTCGAATGATTTGGTGGAAACCTTGATACTGTCTGAGAGATGCTCAAACCTTTTCTGATGCTGGTTGCAGGGTGTCATGAGCAATAGCCACGACAGGCCTTCCGCAGTACCCGGCTGATCAAAAAGGTTCAGAAATCCTGTGCGCAGCCGGATATAGGTAACATCATCTTCATAAAGTGAATATATAATATCCCTTACAGCAGGCGTGCAGACTGCGGCTGGATCGATGATGACGAGCTGAAGCGCATCGCGTATGGCATCACGATATTTATGGATCGCATAGGATTCTATCAGCGACATGATGAAAAATCGTTTGCTGTTTTTATATTTATTTTTCGATTGTTCAAATACTTTATATGCTTCTTCAAAATTTCCCTGAGCACAACTCTCAATTGCAGCTCTCATCGATTCATCCTGATATAAAGGATCATCTTCAGAAATGCTGCATTCGGTCTTTGCAAATGCGCGCAGCTGCTCATCCGAAAGTATATAACCATTCGGATCCAGTTCTGAGATAACTTCAGTATCATTGATATCAATCACGCGCTTATCCTGCATCGGCGCAATAACTTCTTGTTTCGGGGGCTGAGGCACCGGCGCAGGGATCAATTCTTCTATAGTTTTTTCTGGTTCAGTTTGATCGGCAATCTGCGTATTATCACTTGCTTTAT
>CAMKRB010000100.1 GCA_946415045.1 uncultured Myxococcales bacterium | reverse complement strand
GATTTCATGGTTGCTTGTGTTCGTAATAACTGATAGTACGAGTTGAATAATCAGGGATAAAGTCCCAATCGATTGAATGAATGTGTGTGTACATCTTATATTATAAAATTAATTTTCTACATTATTTAATCGCTGAATAATGCAATTTTAGACATATTGAAATTTCCACACATAAACTTTTTCATTATTAATAAGTATACTAAATAGAACTATTTTCAAACTTGGAGGAATTATGAAGAAAACTCTACATCAATTACTGTGCTATTGCAACGGAAAATTCTGTGCACTGAAAAATAAATGTCGCAGACATCGTGAATCAACAACTGCCAGCGGATTATCTGCACCAGATACATCTGTTATCGATAACTGCGACCCGGAAAGTAGAAACTTATTTCTAGATTGCGAAAAATGTTCAGATGAAAGATAATTATTATCTCGCTTATCAGTCGTAATCTTAGAAATTCAACAATAAATACAACAGAATTCACGAAATGACAACGAAATGTCTAAGATTACAACAGAAAAGAAATTCATTGCGAACATCACACCGGAGCATAACACACTCTTGTTGAATATAGCCAGCCTTTACGGTCTCGAATAGGACTCTGTAGAGAAAATATCTCTGCGAGTTGAATATGACGAGACCGAAGAAGCGGTGAGCGCCATGTACAGAATTGGTGTGAATGCTGAAAAGTTCTTCGATTTCGATACGGCGGTTGAGACGTTTTTGTCGCTCTACAACAACAAAAAGCCGTTGTACCAGAAGTTTAAATATCGCGTGAATGCATTGCGCAATGCGGCCAGAATCAAGCTGCTCGTCGAAGACAACAAAGGTGCGGCGCAGCTTTTGGAGCGCTATCATACCGATTATCCGGGGCAATCGGATGCACCGCAGTTTTTGTATGAAGCAGGGCGTTCGTATGCCGAACTTGGGCAGTTTAGCGAAGCACAGCGCATTTTCAGGGAATTCAGGCGCAAGTATGCGTCGGATCCGTCGATGCGTCCATATGTGATCGCATCGTATGTCGTCGAAGGCGATTCGTATCGCACGCGGAACAAGACGAACGACGCCAAACAGTCTTATGAAACGGCGCGGGCCATGTTTCAGAGTTCTCCGACGGCTGCTGGTGCAATCGGCCGCGATAATGCCGCCAAAGCCGCATTCTATCTGGCCGATTACGAGTATCAGGCGTGGGCCAAATCGAGCACCAAAATCAAGGGCAAGATGAAAGAAATGATCACGAAACTCAAGGCGCACATGACCGAAATGAAGCGCATCTATAACGAGTTTTCGCAGGTCATGGTTTACAACAGCCCGATCTGGGGTATCGCAGCCCGATATGCCATTGCGCGCATGATGCATGAACTCGTCGATTTGTTCGAGCATGTGCCGTGTCCGAGCGATATCAAGAAGGGAAGCGATAACCATCTGGCATTTTTGGCATCGATGAGCGATATGGGCACGGGAACGCGCGATGAAGCCATCAAGATGTATCAGAATGCGATCGATGCATCCAAAATGGCGGGCATCAGCATCGAGTGGACCAAGAAGAGTCTGGATGGTCTGAAGCAGCTCGATCGCACGGCGAGCAATCAGGAAAAACTGGCGCCGATGATGAACAGCTATGGATCGAATGCGATTGTGACGCCGTCCGAATTTACAAAGCGCGAACAGGCTAAAGCCGAAGCCGAAGCCAGGGCCAAGGCCGCGCTCGACGAAGCGCTCAAGAAATCTGAAGGATCTTTGCCATGATCTCGCTACACAGATTCTATCGGGGATTTTTAATCGTTTTGGTGGCATGCGCATTGTGTGCATGTTCCGATAAAAATAAAGACAACAAATCCAAAACTGCAGCTGATGTGAGCAAAACATCGAAGGATGCAGCGAGCAAGACCGTTTCAACGCCGGCGGATCACCTGGCGACGGCGACCTATACGGACGAAGCGACCGGTCTGAAGCTGGGCAATGTCGTGGCGCGCACGATTTACAGCGATGAGTCGATGGCGGCGATTAACAAGGTGGGGCCGGATATAGAGGCCGCACTGAAAAAAGCTGACAACGGAGACGTCGATGGTGCCATCACTCAGCTCAACGTGATTACAGGCCGTGAGCCCAAAGCTTTTATTGCATATTACGATTTGGCGCTTTTGTACGAGCGGCAGAACAACCTGTCGGGTGCTCGCAAGGCTTTGGGAGATGCGCTGAAAGCCGAGCCCAAATACACGCAGGCACTTCTGGAGCTCGTTCGCATCGATATCCGCAACGGAGATTCCGAACGTGCGCTGTCGACGGCCAATCATTTTCTCGTTCAGTATCCCGATGTATTTTCCAACAATTACGCCAAACTGGAGGCGATGATTGCCGATCGTCAGTATGACGAAACGATAGCGATGGCGCGGGCATTGCTCAAAAAAGACGAAGCGAATGCGCGGCTGCGCTATTATATTGCGCACGCTGAATTTGAGCGCGGACGTTATCGACTGGCCGAGTTTATCATAGGCGAGTCGCTGGAAATCGATCCAGACGATCCGGAAGCGCTGTTTTTGAAAATCCGGATTCATGATGCGCTGAGTACCGATGATGTGTCGCTCGTTCCGGGAATTGCGTCGCAGCTCGATCACGTGCTGGAGCTCAATCCCGATCATTTCGAGGCATTGTGGATGCGCGGCGTGATTTATTACGAAGCGAGCAATTATGCGAAAGCCGAGGCGTATTTCAGGCGGATGATCGATTTGAACCCGCGCAATGTGGGTGGGTATATCAATCTGGCGAATACGCTCAAGACGCTCGACCGTGGTCCTGAGGCACAACAATTGCTTAACAAGGCCAAAGAGCTCGAGCCGTCGAATGGTCTGGTCGATTTCTCGCTTGGTACGCTTTACCTGAATACGGAACTGATCAAATTGCCCGGCATGAGCGATATGGAGCGTCTGAAGCTGGCGCGTGAGCAGTTTGTGAATGCTCAGAATCACTGGACGAACAGTGATGATATTGCACTGGCGAAAGGGTATATCCAAACGACCGATGATGCGATCGAGACATTGCAGGCGATGATCGATGCCGAAGCGCTGTTCAATTCATCGGGCAGCGATTCCGAGAGCAGCGATTCCGGCAGCAGCGGCGACTCGTACAAGGTCGATTAGCACCGAAGCCACAATTCCCCGGATAAGGAGTCATTATGAAACGCCTAATGATAAGCATATTTGCCGCAGTATTGCTGATTCCGGCGATATCCCAGGCACAGGATAAAACGGCAAAGACAGTGACCTTTGATTTGGATGAAGAGAAACTGACGATCGAAGCGGATATTCCGTCGGTCGATTTGATTTTGTCGTTTCGTGAAATCCAGGAGCGCAACAACAACATGCGGGAGAGTTTTTTGGATGAAATCATCAATACGGCCAAGGAAGAGCCATTCTGATGGCGCCGCGTATTGGCGCAGTGAGCCAATAGCGGCGCGGCGAGGGCGTATTGGCCCGCAGGGACAATAGCCCCGCGCCATCGTTTTTTTTGAAAAAAAAACTTGCACATGTATTTGTAATTCTGTATATGGGCGCACGACATCCGATGGATGTTGGATTTGCGAAAGTGGCGAAATTGGTAGACGCGCAAGATTCAGGTTCTTGTTCCCGGATTGGGTGTAAGGGTTCGAGTCCCTTCTTTCGCATAGAATCCCGGGAGGGCTTCGGCTCTTCCGGGTTTTTTCGTGCATTTTTAATGTGCGAATCCACGGGGAACTGTGGGAGTGGACGTGTTGCTGTTCGTGCGGCAACCTTCGAATGCATCGGGCGTTCGGCGTCTGCGCAGCGATTCCATTTGGAACGGCAAATTCAGATATTCGTCGCTGCGGCAGGGCACGGCGGATGGCTGTGGACATGGGATCGCGATATGCTGAACATAGACGGAATCAAACAGTTGATCGAGCCGGCGATTGGCGCGCTGGGGCTGGTGTTGTATGACGCGGAACTGCGCCGTGATGGCAGGCAGCTGACGCTGCGGGTGGTCGTCGATCGGGCGCAGAAGAAGTCGGCAACCGACGGCGTGACAGTGGATGAGCTGGCCAAGGCAAGTGACGATTTGAGTGCGCTGCTCGATTTGGAAGATCCGATTGCCGAGCCGTACCGGCTGACTCTTGAGAGTCCGGGCATCGAACGCGATCTGACGACGCTGCGGCATTTCGTGTATGCAGTGGGGGAGCGCGTGCGCGTGGTAACGCGCGGGGAGAATGCCGAGGTCGTGGAAGGCGTGCTCGAAAACGTCGGCGAGGATAACGGCATCATCAGCATCCATGTGGATTCCGGGATTAAACAGATCGATGTGGCGACGATTAAATCGGCGCGCACGGTTTATCTGTGGGAATCCCAGACCGGAACAAAGCGAAAATTTTAACGCAAAGTGTTGAATATTGTGGCAAACAATAGCTAATAACAGGCATAATGCACAGATGCAGAGATTCTCTGTGCCATCATAAAGGAGTGAGCTGTGGATAATCTGAAACTGAGCGAAGTGATTAAGCAGGTAGGCAGCGAGAAAGGCGTTGACCAGGCTGTATTGATAGAGACGCTCGAAGTGGCATTGGCGACGGCTGCAAAGCGCGTCTTTGGCCAGCAGCGGGAAATCGAGGCTTATTACAACGAAGAACTGGACGAGATAGAACTGTTTCAGATTCTGCAGGTTTCTGACAATATCGAGAATCCGTACCGCGATATCACGCTTGAGGATGCGTTGGATCATGGATTTAACGTGCAGCTGGGCGATGAATTGCTGGTTCAGATTTTTTATCGTCCCGAGGATGCGTATCGCGCCAAGGAGCAGGACAAGCAGTATGGCAGCCTGCTGAATCTGGAGAGCGCTCGCATGAGCTTTGGCCGTATTGCTGCGCAGACAGCGAAGCAGGTCATTTTGCAGCGCATGCGTGAGGCCGAGCAGGATATCGTCTATAATCAGTATAAAGATCGCAAGGGTACGCTGATCACGGGTATCGTTCGCCGCTTTGAGAAGGGCGCAATCATCGTCGATTTGGACAAGACGGATGCCATTCTTCCGGTTCGCGAGCAGACGCAGCGTGAATCATATCGTGCCGGTGACCGCATCGAGGCTTATGTGAAGAACGTGCAGCGCAGCAGCCGCGATCCGCAGATTATCCTTAGCCGCAGCGCGCCCGAACTCGTGATCAAGCTGTTCGAGCAGGTCGTTCCCGAAATCGACGAAGGCATCGTGCAGATTCTGCGCGTTGCGCGTCAGCCCGGTGTGCGTACAAAAGTTGCCGTCTATTCGAGCCAGAGCGATGTCGATCCCGTCGGCGCATGCGTGGGTATGAAGGGCCAGCGCGTCCAGAATGTCGTGCAGGAACTGCGCGGCGAAAAGATCGATATCGTGCCGTTCCACGATGAGGCTGCCAGATTTGTGTGCAGTGCCATCAGCCCGGCCGAGGTCGCCAAGGTGCTCATCGATGAGGCGACAACTTCGATGGAGCTCATCGTTCCCGATGATCAGCTTTCGCTGGCAATTGGTAAAGGTGGTCAGAACGTGCGTCTTGCCGCACAGCTGACCGGATGGAATCTCGATATCATCAGCGAGTCGAGATTGAATGAGATCATGCAGGATGCCAAGCGCGAACTCATGTCGCACGGCATTGAGGATGAGTCGCTTATCGATACACTGTTCACGCTGGGATACAATAAGCTTGAGCATATTGCCCGCGTTGATCCGCTTGAACTCGCGCAGATTCCCGGATTTGGTATGGATAACGCAGAACACATCGTCGATGTGGCCAACGCGATTCTCACCGAAGCCCAGATCCGCCATACCAACAAGGCTCAGGAAGCCCAGGATATTTCCGATATTGCGACCTATCTTGGTCTGAACGAGCATCAGGCAAAACAGTTCTATGAAGCAGGCTACAAGAATCTGAACATCCTGTTCCTGGAAAGTGATCCGCATCGTCTGGATGCCAAAACCGGCATCGGGCAGAATCTTGCACCCGAACTTATCGACGATTTGTGGACAATTGCAGTGAATCAGGAGGTCTATACCGAAGACGAGCTGACCGAAGCACGGGAAATCTTTGATCAGAGCCTGAAAGAACTGCCGAATGCGACGATTCAGCAGGCTTATAACTGCACAGTCGAACGCATGGGCGAACGTCCGTTCCCGCCCGAAGAAGATGATGAAGATGATGAGGAGAACGCCGGGGAAGACGGCGAAAGCTAATACCCCGGCACGGATGCTCTCCGTTATCTGTGTGTGAGTGTTTAATATGGCTAATTCAGTGGAAAAATGTCATCCGAATTCTCCGGAACGCAGCTGTATCGTGTGTCGTGAGACAACCGAAAAACAGGAATTGATTCGCCTGTCGCTGCTTGAAGATCATTTGTGCTTTGATTTGCGCCACAAATTGTTGGGGCGCGGTTATTATCTTTGCGCTCGCAGAGCCTGCCTTGAAAAAGGATTTGCGGGTGCCATTAAACGTGTGACCAAACACGATGCGACAGAGCTCGCCAGTGATGTGGTCGATTTCGCGTTGAATACACTGATTCCAGGATTTCGCAAGCGAACGCTTGAATGTATCACGTCGGGTCGTCAGAGCGGTCAGCTTCTGATTGGCGCCGACGCGGTAGAAGAGGCAGCCAGGAATAACGTTCTGGCATGCTATCTTCTGGCCAGCGATATTTCGGACGCCAGTTTCCGGAAATATGGTGCAAACGCAGGACGTAAGGATATTCCTTGCATCATTGCAAGTTATTCAGGTTCATTCTATGGGCACTTGTTCAACAAATCTGATAAGATGGTGCTGGGGTGGAAGCCTGGACCACTGTACGAGATATGGATGAACAGCACGAGGGCGCTTGAACACCTGATGGAAGATTTCGACAGCGAAATCAGCAAATACGATTCGTCGGTCTTACTCGATGAATTACAGATATTGGATAAGTTGCGACAAATCCAGATGCCATCCGAATGACGAAGTCGTTGCGGTATGGCGGGGATATGTGAAATATTTGGCAGAATCCCTGACCGACAGGGTCGGGGAGCTTTTGACGTAGAAAGGCGTCGGACAGAGCATGGCGAAAGCGACAAAGGTGAATGATTTAGCGGCTACCCTGAACATGGATAGCCAGCAGTTGATAGAAAAGATTAATGCACTTGGACTTGGTTTCAGTGTCAAATCGAAATCATCCGGTCTGACAGAGGAACAGGTTCGCCAGGTACAGCAGCGCGTGGCAGCCGAACGCCAGACGCGGGCAAATACAGCCATAGATGCCAAATCCCAGTCTACGGGCAAGGGAACGGTGCGCATCCGCCGTCGTCGCGACGAAGATGTGGCTGCGCCTGAAAAGTCTGCGGCTCCGGTTTCTGCTTCAGTCGAAACCAAACGCCCTGCAAAAGACAAGGACAAGGAACAGCCCAAAGCCGTGAAAGCGACCGCTGCTCCAGCTCCTGAAAAGGTGCAGGAAGAAGCAAAGCCCGAGGTCGTGCGTGCACCAGAGGTGTCGGCTCCGGCCGCTGAAGCCGTTGCGGTATCCGAAGCGGCTGCCCCGGAAGTGCCCGCAGCTGAAGTCGAAAAGACCGAGGCCGTCGTCGCATCTGCACCCGAAGTCACTGAGTCCGCACCCGCAGCCGAAGATGATAGCGCAGCTGCGGAGGCACAGAAGAAATCCGCTCAGGATGTCAAAAAAGACAAAAAGACGGCTGATGTGAAAAAAGCTGCTAAAAAGGCCGAAAAAGAAAAGAAGAAAAACGAAAAAATCTTCGATATTGCGCCGAAATTCGAAAAAGAAGTCTCCTTCTCATTCGGCACGAATTTCGCGGATGAAGTTCCCGAAGAATTCAGCGCAGAACCCGACGATGCCGATGAGGATGAGGGCAGCAAATGGTCCCGCCAGTCCCGCGGCAGCAAAAAGTCGTTGCCGGCACATTCGACGTCTGTCGATGACCTCGATATCGAGACAGATGAGGAGGAATCTGATAACTCTCACAAGAAAGTTGCCCGTCCATCCAATATCACCGGCAATATCGATCCCGCTCTCATCCGCGCCATGCTCGTGCGCGACAATAAGAAATTCGGCGGCGGAAACAACGATAAATCCGCCAAGAAACCCGGTTCCCGCACGGTCGTCAATTCCAGCCAGTTCTATGGCAATGCCAACGGCCAGCAGAACAACCGCAATCAGGGGCATAATGCGCCAAATAAAAAGGCCAAGGGCAACAAGAAAAATGCACAGCCGGCCCCCGCTCAGCATCCACAGGCCTCTGAACACAAGCGCATCATCAAGGTTTCGGAAAATATCGCCATCTCAGTACTCGCCAATGATATGGGCGTGAAGGCTGCCGAAATCATCCGCTTTTTGATGAAAGAACTCGGCATGATGGTCACCGTGAATCAGACCATCGATGTCGAAACCGCTGAACTCGTGGCGACCGAATACGGCTTCACGATTCAGGATGTCAGCTTCAAGGAAGAAGAATTCACGAGCTCAACTTCCGACAAGCCCGAAGATCTCGAACTGCGCGCCCCAATCGTCACCGTGATGGGACACGTCGATCACGGCAAAACCTCTTTGCTCGATGCCATCCGCAAAACCCGCGTCACCGCGACCGAAGCCGGCGGTATCACACAGCATATCGGTGCGTCAACCATCGATACCCCAACCGGAAAAGTGGTTTTCCTCGATACCCCGGGTCACGAGGCATTCACGGCATTGCGCGCCCGCGGTGCCAAAGTCACCGATCTCGTCGTGCTCGTCGTCGCAGCTGATGACGGCGTGATGCCGCAGACCGTCGAAGCCATCAACCACGCCAAGGCTGCAGGTGTCCCCATCATCGTCGCCATCAACAAAATCGATAAGCCCGGTGCGAATCCCGAACGCGTCCGCCAGGCCCTTACCGAATACGAACTCATCCCCGAAGAATGGGGTGGCACGACGATCTTCAAGGAAGTATCGGCCAAAACCGGTGCCGGTGTCGCTGAACTCCTCGAACTCATCCAGCTCCAGTCTGAAGTGCTCGAACTCAAGGCCAATCCCGATAAACCCGCACGCGGCTTTATCCTCGAAGCCTACAAAGACAACCGTCGCGGTACCGTCGCTTCGATCCTCGTTCAGGAAGGTACGCTCCGCATCAACGATCTGCTCGTCAGCGGCGCATGCTACGGCAAAGTCAAGAGCATGACCAACGATCGCGGCAAAAACATTCGCGTTGCCGAACCTTCCACCCCGGTCGAAATCACCGGTCTTTCGGACGTTCCCGAAGCCGGCGAGCCCTTCTTCGTTGCAAAAGACGAAAAAGTCGCAAAAGAATTCACGACCCAAATCAAGGAACGCAAACGCAACGCCGAATTGTCGTCACGCAAGTTCGATCCATGGGCTCAGTTCAAAGACAACAAGCAGCTCAACGTCATCATTAAGGCCGACGTCCAGGGTTCCCTCGAAGCCCTCGTCAAATCCCTCGGCTCGCTCTCGACCGAAGATGTCGAACTTCAGATCGTTCACGCGGCCGTCGGTGGTGCCACCGAAAATGATGTCCAGCTCGCCGTCGCCTCCAGCGCCATCATCGTCGGCTTCAATACCCGCCCCGATCCGCGCGCAGCCGAAATCGCCAAACGCGAAGGCGTCATCATGGAGTCGTTCTCCATCATCTACGAAATCATCGATTACGTGAAAAACGCCATGAGCGGCCTGCTCGATCCCATCATCGGCGAAAACGTCCTCGGTCACGTCGAAGTCCGCAACACCTTCAACGTGCCCAAAGTCGGCACCATCGCCGGCGGTTACGTCCTCGACGGCATCATCAAACGTGGTGCCAAATGCCGTCTGGTGCGCGAAGGCAAAGTCATTTACGACTCCAAAATCGCGTCCCTCAAACGCTTCAAAGACGACGCCAAAGAAGTTCGCAGCGGCTTCGAATGCGGCTTCTCCATCGAAAACTACAACGATATCAAGGTGGGCGACGTCGCCGAGATTTACGAGGTCACCGAGACCAAGCAATCGCTGTAATTTCCTGGTTTGATAGGGTGCATGAGACGTGATTTGATACGTCTCCGCTCGCCTATGCGCCACTGGCGCATACGGCTCGCCAACGCGGCTATCGGTGCGACTGTGTCGCCCCGATACGCCGCGTTTGTTATTTTGTGGCGATGCTGCAATGGAGCTCCGCATTGTCCTCGCAGGTCATGCTCAGTCATCGATACTCTTTTTTTAAGGCTATGTTTAACGATCGTGGATATGAAAAGAGTAAGTTGTCTGTTTTGCGGCCACGAGCGATGAGTAATGCGCCTCGAGTGTTCTTTGACCAACTCGACGCTCGATGCTCGGCGCTCTTTGCCAGTATCTCACTCGTATCGAGGTAACGCTATATCCACACTGGTTAAACATAGCCTTTTTTTA
>CAMKRB010000099.1 GCA_946415045.1 uncultured Myxococcales bacterium | reverse complement strand
GCTGCTCGCCCCTGAAACTGCGCTTGATAAAGAACGCACCGCCACGGCGCAAAATCCCGCCGATGAATGAGAAATTCAGATTGTCACCTGCGACGATATGCGGCGGCAGAACGCCGTGTTTGAACAGCAGATAGCTTAGCACCAGATAATCGACATGGCTTTTGTGGCTGGGAATAAAGACCAGACGATTATTCTTTGACAATTCGCGGATTTCATTGAACCGTTCGTTGTCGTAATACAAACCATTATAAACGATGCTCCACATCGGGGTGAGCGCAGAGCTCAGCAGCTTGACGACGACGAGCGAAAACTTGGATGCCGATTTTTCGAGTATTTTGCGCGCCTCGGTGATGAGGTCTTCTTCGGTCTCGTTTGTCGAAAGGGCGATGGCTTTGAGTTCGCTGCGGAATTCGTCGGACTGAATGATTTCGCGCAACAGCTGCTGATGCGGCTTGATGCGCGGCCCATTGACCTGGGTATGCATGCAGTTGATATCATCCCTAAGCTGCTGGCGCAGTGCATTGGCTGTCGGAAGCGCATCGCTTTGCAATATCTGGTGATGAATCAGACACAGCGGCCTGCCGATTTGGAAAAAGATCGAAAACAGGCTCGAAAAAATGACCGATAAAAACCTGCGCACTGAGCTCGGGCGAGTCGGCGTGCCATAGAGTTCGTTAAAAGGGGAATGGCTGTAGGTTTCAGCGCGGCGTTCCCAGATCACGCCAACCGGCACCAGATGTATCTTCATCTGTGGATTGCGCCGGCACAACTGAATCATTCCATCGATGACATCTTCGGTCACTTTTGAATATTCGCGTTCATGGCGGCCGTATTGGTCCAGAAACAGCAGCACGGGCCGTCGTTCCGAGATAGCTTCGACGATTTCGGCTGCACTGAAACGCTGGCGGCGTTTGGTGAAAAAGCCAATAAACCGGCGCCACAGCGATGAATATTTCAGCTTGTTGCCGCCATTGCTCACGTATGCCAGCGGCATCCGCATCTTGAGGCACAAATCATTAAAATAGAGAAAATCGTGTTTATTCTCGGTGGCGAGCAAATAGACAACCGGCTCTTCGTTAGGGATGGCGAGGATTTCCTGAACCTGCGTGGGTTCGTGCATGACCCGGGCGTAAATCCACCAGATAAAAAAGTGCACAAACAAAGAAAAGTATTTGATCATGCCAAAGCGAGTCGGTTCAAGCGTATCGGCTTCGAAAGGCTTGATCTGGCTGGCTTCGTATTGATCTGAAGATATATGATTTGCCACGATTATTGTACCTGATAAGATTCACACAAGGCCGGGCGTATGCGACGCAGTCGCATAGCACGGCGCCGGCGCGTATTTCGCCGCAGGCGAAATAGCAAAGGCCACGAGAGAGAGAATATATACCACTTATTCTGTCGATTCACCCATACATTGGCAGTTTTTTTGGAAATCCGCGCCGAACAAATACAGGCCGCGCAAGGTCAAATCGGGATCGCAGACGTCGTGACGGACGATGGGTGCGATGCCCCGGGCGTTGCCGCCCGTGAGGATAACGGGCAGGGGCCCCATCTGGCGTGTGATTTCACTGCAGATGCGTTCGACGGCGCCGGCTGTGCCATAGATGCACCCGGTCTGAATGCCGTGTTCGGTTCGCGAGACGACCGGCGAGCATTCGCCCAAGACGTCGGCAGAGATCCCGACCTGCGGCAAGTGCGGAATCCGTGCGGTCAGCAGCGATGTCATAGTCGCGAGTCCCGGCAGAATCGGGCCGCCATAAAAGCTGCCATCGGCACCGCAGATATCGAAATGTGTTGCCGTGCCCAGATCGACGACGACAGCGCCGCCGGGCGATATCTGGCGTGCGGCAATCACGTTGGCGATGCGATCGGCACCAAGTCGTTCGGGGTAATCGTAATGCAAATCGACGGGCGAATGTGAAGCGCACAATTGTACCGCATGATTCGACGACAACAGTGCTTCCACCGTGGTGCGATGCGCCGCAGATACGCAAGAGATCACCGTCAAATCCGCGCGAAAGGAATGGATCAGTTCCGGGACGAAATCCTTGCTGGATACATCCTCACGGGCCACCAGCTCGTCATCCTCGAACACGCCAATCGTGGCGCGCGAATTGCCAATATCCAACGCCAGAATACGCATATCGGCCCGCTATTGGGAGAGCGAAATCGCGGTTGTATAGGGCTTGCCGGACTCGAGATTCGCCTGCACCGACGCCGAAAGCGGCACCGAGTGGGCCTTTGCCGACGCCGTAAACGAATGCTTTCCACAAGGCAGAACGAAAATGGCCATATCCGTCTGGCGTGCGCGCAACACGCCATCGACCGAAATATCCGAAATCTGATAGGGCGCGGGATCGCCATCCACATAATACTCGCGAATGCGAATCGTTGCCTCGCAGAATTCGACATTCGCCGGCAGCTTGTCCGACAGTTTTGTCTGCCAGGGAATGGCAATTTTGCGCCCCGAAACGGCGGGCACAATCTGAACCGGCGCATCGGATTCGGCTTCGAGCGTATACGGCAGCGCATGATGCTCGCCATTCACGACGACTTCCGCAGAGACGTTCGATTTGAATGCATGGCTCACACGGACTGCAGAGCTGGATGCCCCTTGAGAAGACTGGAGCTTTTCGCCCGATTTGCCGGTTTTTTTGGGTGTGCGAACCGTGCGATCCGACGCATGATCCGATGTGCGGCTGGTGTTATGGCGCGCATCCGCATGTTCGGTTGCAGCCGCATCCACCGCCCCCAAAGCATTTTCGGCTGAATCCGTCTCATTTCCTGAATCCTCGCCATTCACAGCATTCGCAGCCAGAGGCTCGGGATCCTGAGGTTTGGGCTGTGGATCCGTCCAAACCGGGCGCATCGGCTGCAGCACAACCGAAATCTCGACGCGCTGTTCTTTGGCCAAAAAGCGCGACGAAACGCCCCGGCAATTCTGCCATTCGGTATTCTGCATCGCATTCTGGCTGTCTTTGTCGAAATACATGTGCAGCAGACACGTCTCATATCCCGGAGCCTGAACCGCGATTTCGGCGTTGTTTCCCGGCAGAAGGACCACTTTCTTTTCCTTTTCCTCAAGTCCGCGATAGCTTCCCTCGATGATATACATCGTCGCATTGTCGGGATCGGTGCGCAAGAACAGAGGAAATCCCTTCTGAAAGAAGTGATACATGTCCAGAATCAGCCGTTGAGTGGTCATTTCGCCAGCCACTTCAGAAGCGCCGTCATTCACATCATTCTGACTGTTTTCGGGGGGGACGTCATTCTGCACCTGCTGCGGCGAACGCCACTCGCGAAACTTCCGAAACACATCGACATGATAGAAAAAGAGCTGATAGATGATGACCAGGAGCAGAGCGATACCAGCGCCGATCAACGCATATCGTATCCGCAATCTGAACCGCCGGATCTTGAGATTTCGCCTGACTTCGGGTGATTCGATGCCGACTTCGGCAGGCATTCCGCCGGCCACCATAGCCTCCAGCTGCGCGAGGTCTTCGGGCGAATCGCCCATGAGTGTGCGACGTCCGGTCTGCCCGGTGATTACCGATATATGACTGACACCGCTCTGTCCGCTGATCGACGAGATATGGCTGTTGCCGGTGATCGACGAAATGTGGCTGTTGCCGGTGATCGACGAAATATGGCTGTTGCCGGTGATCGAAGGCATCGATCCGGTCGGGCCGGTCACCGATGAAATCGAACTGTTGCCGGTTGGCGTCGGCATCAGCGTACACGTCTGCCCGCTGCCATCGACCATGGCCTGCGCATTCAGCATTCTGTCAAGCGCAGCATCCATCAGCATTTCTGCCGATCCGACGGGCACATTGTCGACGATGAACGGCTTAAAATAGCTCATTATCTCGCGCTGTCCCGAAGTCAGGTGGTGCGAACGCCCGTATTCAACCAGCGCATCGTAGAAAGTATCGGCGGTAGGATAACGTTTTTCGCGGTCCCGCTCCAATGCCCGGGCCAGAATGGACTCGAATTCTTCATCGACTTCGCTGTTAATCTGCGAAACCCGCTGATAATCGCCGGTCTTAATCCGTTCCAAAGCCTGCAAATCGGAGCTGCCATCAAATGGACGAAATCCGCACAGCATCTCGTAGAGCACCACACCAAGCGAAAACAGGTCGGTGCGTTTATCGAGCGATTCGCCGCGCGCCTGTTCGGGGCTCATATACGCGAATTTCCCCTGCACGATACCCGAAACGCTCTCAATTGTCCGCGCCTTTGCAATGCCAAAATCGATGATCTTGACCTCACCCTGCGTCGAAATCAGGATGTTCGACGAGCTCACGTCGCGGTGCACAATTCCCAGATGACGCCCGTTTTCGTCGGTGGCACGGTGCGCATAGCTCAGGCCTTTCAACGTCTCCATTGCCACGCCCACCGCGATGTTCAGCGGCACCCGATGACCGGGAATCCGTTTCAGAAGACACCGCAAATCCCCGCCTTTTACATACTCCATCGCCAGATAGTATTCGCCATCCACCTCACCCATGTCGAATATCTGCACGATATTGGAGTGCGTCAGCGCCACAAGCGTCCGCCCCTCGTTCAAAAAACGCTCGACGAACGATTCATCCGACGCCAAATCCGCGCGAATCTTCTTGATTACACAACGTTTCTCGAAACCGGCCACGCCAATCAGGGATGCGAGGTACACTTCGCCCATACCGCCGCGCGCCAGCAGCCGCTGCAACATGTATCGACCAAAATGTACGCCTTTTACATCCATCGTTTCGAGAATTCGTCCTCTGTATATGAGGGGGAAGTCTCCCCCTGCGCGGCTATCTCGCCGCCAGACGTGTGACCACACGTCTGGCCCGGCTCAATACGCCGCGACCCCCTCAAATCTGCGCATCTGAACAATCCTTTACAGATGCGCGTTCGTAAACATTATTAAACCATTATCGGGCCACAATGATTCCCGCCCCCACCCCAAAAACACGTTCAGATAAAGTCGCGTTTTTCGAGGATGATCGATGCAATGCACAACAGCACAACGATATAGGCGATGGCATGGCACGAAGACCAAAGCACGTGTGACCACGGGATTTCGAGCGCATAACTGACCTGTGTCGACACATCAAAGTGCCCGAAATTCGGCAGCAAAAACTGGGCTCCGCGCATGGCTGCACGGACTTCGAGCGTCTTGGACTGCGCCGCATAAATCCCAATCTGAGGATTCAGCAATGACAAAATCACAAATCCGGATGTCATCAGCGTCGACAGCATGGCACTTGAAAACGTCGAAAACATCAGAGCCGCAGCCGCAACAATAATGGACTGCAAATAGGTCAGCCAGAATGCCTGGAACAATGTCACATCGATATCGACGCTGCGAACGGCGAGCAATCCAAGAACGACCAGAAACATGGCCGCAAGCTCGACAAACAGCGTGCACGAGATGCCAATAAACTTGCCAATCAGAAACTGATACCGCCGAATGGGCTTGGACAGAATCGTATAGATGATGCGCCGGTCGATTTCCTTGTGGATAAGCCCAATGCCTGTGTACATCCCAAGCGCAATGCCCATCACCATCAAAAAGGTCATGCAGACATCGCGGATAACCCTGGCCTGTTCATACAGCGACAGCTCCCCAAGAACGAGGGAAAACAAAAAGATCGCCACGGCAAAAAAGCCGATGCCGTACATAATCTTGTTGCGAATCGACTCTTTAAACGTCTGACTGATAAAAGCACTAAGCGTCAGCATCATGACCTGCTTTCCTCCGAAGCCGATGAGGCTTGCGCTTCATCCGTATGATCCGCCGATTCAGCGGGGCTGGATTCAAAACTCTCAAACAGCGTCTCCAGATCCTGTCCACGTTCGATCACGCGGCTCACAGCCAGGCCGCTGCTGATGGCGAGCTGCAGGATATCGTTGGTCTTTGAAGCCATGATAGGATCCAGCGTCAAATTGACGACCGCCTCATGAACCTCACATTTGACACCATCGATTTTGCCGATCTTATCTGTAAATTCTGCATCCGGGCTGCCCAGCAGCTCGATCTCGATATGCTGGTTCTGAGACAGCAGTTCGCGCAGCGATCCAACGATCTCCATGCGCCCCTTGCGAATCAGACCGACGCGATCGCACAGCCGCTCGACATCGGGCAAAATATGGCTCGAAAAGAAAATCGTCTTGCCCTGGTTCTGAGCCTCACGAATGATGTTGCTCACATCGCGGCGGCCAATAGGATCCAGACCCGACTGCGGTTCATCCAAAATCACCAGATCGGGATTGCCAATCAATGCCTGAGCCAGACCAATGCGCTGCTGCATGCCTTTTGAAAACTGCCCCAAACGCTTGTCGCGCGCATACGACATATTGACGCGCTCCAGCCACTCGTCGACTTTGCGCGCCCTGTTTTCCGAAATGCCATACAATTTCGCATAGAAATCGAGGATTTCGGCTGCAGTCAGACTCTCATAATAATAGCTGATCTCGGGCAAATACCCCAGTTTCCGGCTGCATCTGCGATCAAATCCGTCATAGCCCATGATCTTCATCGAGCCAGAAGTCGGCTTGATCAATCCGGTCAGCATCTTGATTGTCGTCGTCTTTCCGGCACCATTGGGACCAATCAGACCAAAGATCTCTCCGCGTTCCACTTCAAGTGTCACACCGCGAACGGCATCGACACGGCGACGGCGGAAACCCGTATAAAATGTTTTCGAAAGCTCTTTGAGCTCTATCATCATTTCAGTCATATCGCGTTTTTTATCGTGCGCCCCTGCCACAGGCATCACCAAAGCTACAAAATATGCGGTTTCCCTTATATCTTTGGCCTTGGTACAGAATTACAGCCGCCTCAGGTTTGGAGCGTATATTCCTTATTACAGTTTAAAGCTCAGATAGAACCTGGTGTTTCCCTGACCGTCGTTCGAAAGTTCAAGCGCTCCGTCGAACTGGCGAAGCAGCGGCAGGATATAGGCAATCGTGTTCACCGGCGGATAGGAAAGTGCCAGGCGTCTCGATCCAACAAGCAAATCGAGCACGTGTTCATCACTTGCCGGCATGATATTGACCTTGGCCAGACGCTCAAGGATCTCCTCATAGGTAAACAGCTTGCCGTTGTGAAATACAGACGCCGAAAACTCCTGTGGGAACGGATGCAAAATGATCGAGATCCGGCTGTTGTAATCCGTCGATGTAAATGCATTGTCGACAATCACCTCGATCAGCTGCTGCATAATCGCCGTAAACACAACCAGAACTGCGGCTCTCACCGAGTCTGACGGCAGCTCTTTTTCGGGCGGATAATCATCTGTTATCAGCTCGATGTAGATATTCTTTTTGAGATACCTGCACCGGTTCTGGGCGTTCTGCACAACGCTCTGCAATGCAGATGGCGCATAGTTGACAAGACTGCGCACGCGTTTGTGCAGCGTCTTGATGTGCTCCCATGCAATCGGCTCTTCGCTTGCATGCTGCTGCAGCGTATCATAAAGCACATGCACCGATTCATACATTTCCTGGAACACCGGCATGGGCACTGGCATCGTCGTCTTGATAAACTCGAATTCCGCTTCTTTCGGCTGAATCCAGTCGGGACAAACACTGTTGGCAACACTGATGATCTGGTACACCAAATCTTCCAGACAGGTGCGATCCACGGTTTTGCCATACGCCATGTGGTGAAGCTCAAATATGATGGCAATAATCGGCGGAAAATCGGTCGTCATGCCGAGCATCGACATGCGCGTCCCAATCCGCGCAATTTCAGCAGCGAGCATCTCATTGTCGTCCACATCACTCGAAGACAGCAGCTGATTGAGGGCCGCAATCGTTTTCGAGAAGAACAAACGCATCTGATTTGTGCTTGGATTCAGTGCCTGCTGCGGACAGTTATCCTCCATCGCCCGCATGATCCGCATGCACCGGTGCTGCATCGTGGTGTTGTTGGTATTCACGAAATCAGCCTGCGGCACATCGTCGAGCATATTGATGATCATGTGGCGGACATCCTTGAGCTCGCACATGGTCGCGATATGAAGCAACTGTCGAATCAGGCCGCAGTAATACTCGGTCGAAGTCGGGGTCGCCACATTCACCCAAACCAGCTGAAGCTCTGTCAGAATCGCATTCATCCGACGAACGACATAGCCAATCAGGCCATCATTGGGCTGACCGGGAGACGAATACAGCGACAGCAATACGGAGTAAAACAGCTGTTCTGATGAAACTGCCGGCGAATACTGGTCCAGTTCAATGAACTTCATCAGCTTTTCGCACACGGCCTGCATCAGACCAATCGTAAAATACAGCGCCGTGACGACTGATTGTGCAATCACCACCGGTTCGCCATCATCCGATGACGGAATCCGTTCCAGCAATGACAGCAGAATCTCACAGCAGCGAGTCAATGCATGACAATTGATTCGGCGTGCATCAATGAGCAAATCCTGAACGGTTTTCGATGATATGCCAGCCGGTTCATTCAGCTGCTGCGATATCGTTTCAACCAGATCCGATGCTTCTTTCAAAACCGTATATGGCTGCGCCGGACGGTTATCCAGCTTCCGATCGAACAGGACGACCAGACGTTCATGGTTGAGCTGTTCGATATCTTTCTCCTCAATATCTTCAGTCGGAAATGCCCGCAACTCGTCGCAAAGCGCAATGAATGCCTCTGCACTCGATTCGGTATAGGCAGACCAGTACGTATCCAGCTTCGAAAACGTATTCGAAAGCCAGCGAATATCATTTTCCTGCGCTTTTTCTTTCAGTTCCGCGAGTTTGTCGTGCAGCCCATGGAATGTGGCATGTTCAAAATCAAGTACCGGTGCCGATGATTTGATAAACGATTTCCACCGGACATCAAACCCTTCACTCTGTGCCTCCCCGGTCGCGTCGTTCTGGAACTTCATCACAAGTGCGCGCAGATGCTTGAGTTTCTTTTCGACAATCGAATGTGAGAAGTGCTGTTCAAACAGATCACACACCTTCATGTAATCCTCAAACAGCTCGCCTCTGGGGCGTGCAGGTACGCGCAGACGATGGAGCTCAAAATACAGCTTCGCAAACAGCGATTCCAGCGTTCCAAGCTTGTATTCCCTGGCGATTTGAGAGGCATTGTTCATACTGCGGCCGGCATCGGCATAACCATTGCTGTAGCCATAGCTCATCGATGATTCGATGTAGTGCAGCGACTCGGTTGTCAGCGCCTCAAGGGTTTTCGCCAGTTTATTCACGGTGCGCGTCGTCAGCTCAAGCGGGTTCACGCTGTCCGATACGGGCAGTGGCGCATCGATCGAAGGCTGCCCCGGTTTGAGCGACAATTTGTCGTACAATTCTGTCAGATTCGACGTAAACCGGCTCGTATCAAACCGCGGCGCACGTTTCGACAGATAGGTCAGCAAATACACAAAACAGTTCAGTATCTCATTGCTGCTGTCCAGGAAGCGACGCATCTTCATGGCATCAAACCGGCGCTCACTTTCCGTCCCGATATCGACATCGGTAAATGTGATCGGAAGCAGATTACTGATATAGGCTATCAGCGGAAGCTGCTCATAAAGCCCCGCAAATGCAACGATGTTCGCCAGACGGTTCAGCTGTTTCATCAGATCACACGCTTCGTCGCAATGCTTCTGAATCAGCAGAAGTTCCAAATCATCAAACAGACGCATCAATATCAAAGATATAAACTGCCAGAGCTGATCATCCTTGAGCAAATCACCGGGCTCGGAATTGGGCTCTGCTGCCGGTATCGTTCCACTCATCCGCTTCTGAAGCTCGGCAATATCAAGGGTTTGCGTGCGTATCGCATGGTGCGATGAAACCGGCTGCTGCGGCTGACTTCCACCAGCCCCGGATGACTGCGAGGGACTTTGGGGCGACTCCGGCCTCTTCTCTGATGAATGCGACTCCGACGATACCAAAAGCGCCTTCACATCTTCGGTGTCTTGCTCACCAAGCGCTATCAGAGACTCTGGCACTTCCTCAGTTCCTGCCACGCCTCCGGATGACAAACCAAGCACACTGGGCTCCCCACTGCGCTGTGATTCTGCGCCAAGCACCAGTGCATCCAGACGTTCCGCCAGCGCGCTGTCTTCAACCGGACCATCTGATGCTTGCATTTCGGCTGTTTTGTCCGCTCCCGACGCTTCCTCAAATGCATCCACATCGATATCCACTTCAACACCATTCTGCCCTGCATCCGAATCATCCGAAAGCATGCCCGGCACAAACTCCTGTGTATCCATCACTTCTGACTCTCTCGAATCCGCCTCTGCTTCCGCTTTTTCGGCGACATCGATCTCGAAACTGTCAAATGCATCTGTTAGTTCATCAAGCCAATCCGCATCAAAACCCATATCAGATTCGTTCTGCGCCTTTTTCGCCTGATTTATCGCGTCTTCATTCGCCATTTTTCCACCCTGTATGCGACACACTACCCATAGGCGTCCGCCAAACTCT
>CAMKRB010000098.1 GCA_946415045.1 uncultured Myxococcales bacterium | reverse complement strand
TAACGTTCGCTGGACAAATCAATAAATCAACAAGGAGCAATCTATGACTATGAATCTGTGGGATCGTTATCGTCAATATCTGTGCGTATGTCGTGATATCGAGCTGTCGCTCGACATCAGCCGCATGACATTTGCAGAGGATTATATCGATAGCATGCAGGAACGCATTTCGAAAGCGCTGGACGATATGCAGGCGCTTGAAAACGGCGTGATCGCAAATCCTGATGAAAACCGACGCGTCGGACATTACTGGCTCAGAGCCCCCGAACTCGCCCCCGAACCTGCTTTGCGCCAGGAAATCGTTCAGACGGTTGCCGATGTTAAAGCTTTTGCAAAAGATGTTCACGAAGGACGCGTGTTGGCTCCTAATGGCCAGAAATATACGGATTTGCTCGTAATCGGCATCGGCGGATCCGCCCTTGGACCACAGTGGATTGCTTCGGCTCTTTCGACAAATAATGATAAACTCAGCGTCCATTTCCTCGACAATACCGATCCCGAAGGCATCGAATATACGCTGTCCCGAATCGCGCACCTCGACACCACCATCGTCGTCGTGATTTCCAAGTCCGGTTCAACACCCGAAACGCGCAACGGCATGATCAGCGCTGCCAAATACTTCGAGGCACACGGACTGAAGCTCTCAGACCGCGCCGTTGCCATCACCGGCACCGGCTCCAAACTCTATAACACAGCCCACGCCGAAGGTTGGATCCGCACTTTCCCGATGTGGGACTGGGTCGGCGGACGCACTTCGGAACTTTCGGCCGTTGGTCTGCTCCCCGCTGCCCTTCAGGGTATCGACATCGACGCAATGCTCGCCGGTGCCGCAGCATGCGATGTTCATACACGCTGCCGCGATATCTCAAAAAATCCCGCCGCGCTCATGGCTCTGATGTGGTTCAGGGCAACCGACGGCAAGGGACTCAAGGATTTGGTCATTCTGCCTTACAAAGACAAACTTTTGCTGTTTGCCCGCTATTTGCAGCAGCTCATCATGGAATCGCTCGGAAAAGCGCTCGATCTCGACGGCAAAACCGTGCATCAGGGACTGACCGTCTATGGCAACAAGGGATCCACCGATCAACACGCCTACGTGCAGCAGCTTCGCGATGGCATCAACAATTTCTTCGCAACGTTTATCGATGTTTTCGAATATGGCGCTGACGCTGTCGAAGTCGATCCAAACGTCACCCCAGGCGACTATCTGCACGGATTTTTACTCGGAACACGACAGGCTTTGAACGAAAGCGGCCGCGACTCCATGACCATTACTGTTAACCGCATCGATCCCCGCACCATCGGTGCACTCATTGCGCTGTTCGAACGTACCGTCGGTCTGTATGCCTCCCTCATCCACATCAATGCATACCATCAGCCCGGCGTCGAAGCCGGTAAAAAAGCCGCTTCCAGAGTCCTCGCCATACAGAACGACTGCCTCGATGCCCTCAATTCTCACCAGAAATTGTCGATCCATGATATCGCACTCGCAACAAAACACGAAGCAGATGAAGAAACAATTGCCCGAATCCTGGGATATCTGCAGGCCAATCAGCGAATCCAGGCAACGTCAGAAGATTTGTACGATTTCGAGCGCAAGTTCTTCGTGTAAAAAATTATATCCATTGTCATAAATGTGATATACGCAAGCATGGTGGGAAAACCCGCCATGCTTGTCACGATTTTGTAATCACAACAATCATGGGGAATACCTGACAAGGCAATCAAGCCAAGCGAAGCCACTCGCATTCCCCAAATTAAAGCATCATGACGAATGGATAAAGATACATTGAAAGGTTTGTCGATCGATGACATTGGCAAGGGACATGACTCGGATTTGTTATTGTCGGGCAGCTCAAATTATTTGCTAAAGCCCCACACCCCCGATATTCTCAAATCGGAATCCCCACAAAGCACACCAAATCCACAACCACAAGCACAGACTGCGATTTCGGATATCGTTCACGACGCGCCTTCCACTCAAAGCAAACCGGACGATAGTTTTGATCTGGCCGCCCTCAAGCTGGACAGCATCGTTGCAGAACCAGATTTTGGCCGCGGACCGGTTATCGGCCCCTCAACCAGCAGCACACCAGAGGTTTCAGCATCTGCCGAAGCTGCCGAAATCGCCGGACTGTCTGCAGATAACCTGCAACTCGACAGACGCCCCGGCCCTTCATCCGCTCCAATACAGAATGCTGTATCCCATCCGTCACCGCTAGCCGTGCGTTCACACAATCCAGCAGAATCCAAAGACGTGGTAGATTCCGGCGGATTGAGACACCATATCAAGCTCATCGTCCTGGCCGTAATCATTTTAATGATCGCCGGTTTTGTCGGCCACTTCTTCTATCATCGCTATAAAATTACACAAAAGCACGATCTGCCAATGGCAGATTACGACTTCGAGCTGTCGTATCTGGAAAACTTCGGTGCGCTCCCAATGCAGGGTAACCCCAATGCACTCGTTACCCTGTCTATTTTCTGCGATTTCCAGTGTCCATACTGCCCAAAGATCGGCGATGAAGTAGACGATCTGCTCAGAGATTATGACGGCGATTTGCGCGTCGTCTGGGTGAACTTCCCGCTTCCCTTCCATCCATGGGCATTTCCCGCAGCCCACATGGCAACGGTTGCCTATAGCCAGGGAAAATATTGGGAAATGAAAGATGAGCTCTATGAACACCAGAAAGAAATGATGATGAACCCCAATTATTTCACCGAAGCAGCCGAGCGAGTTGGTCTCGACATTGATGATATGAATTCGGTTCTCGAAAACCCGGATCTCATCGATGAATTGAATGACGCCATCAATACAGGAAAATACCTGGGTGTTGGCGGTACTCCGGCAATGGTGATCAATAAATATGTATTGCCGCCCAACAATAAGAAAGCGGCCAGAGAGCTCATCGATTACGAGCTGGAAAGAGCCAGAATTCTTGCAAAAGAAACCGGCTACCGGGGCGGCGATGAACTGTTCCGCGAACTCATCAATACAGCGCCCGAAGTTGTACAGGTCGGTAATTATATATACAACTTCGGAAAACTATGGGAAACCACCAGCAATAGACTGAATCGCTAACAATGCAATTCAGTCTCTAGTATAAACAGAATCAAATAGCTTTACAATTGACAATTCCCCCTGCCCCAATGGGAAGGGTGCCATGGGGAAAGGGCCCAAACAAGACATTTGGATTTTCTTATACTAATATATCAACACCTTATCTTCACCGTACTTGTTAATCAGACCATTGATATACTTAAGCGCCTCGGCTCGCCGTTCCTTAAACCGCTCGTAACTCTTGAGCTCTTCTTTGGTTGGATTGGGAATGAGGTGTTCCAGCAGCTTGTCGGGATCGAGCGTACGCAGATTATAGACGAGATCCCGGCTGAATGTCTGTACAAGATTCAATCGCTTGACAACGCGTGGCGCATGCCACGCCGGTAATGCCGCACCATTGTCAATGGCGATGATCCCTCCAGGCTGAAAATGACAATTCGCACCATAGTTATCCTGCGCTCCGCTGTACCGATCCCAGTTGTTGGTGAGATAATCGATCAACGTCAGATCCGATAGCTGCTGCAAAATATCGCGCGTTGTCAAATCACCCGTATATTCTATCAGTTTGCTCAAATCATGCATGGCATTCGTGCGGCCGCCTGCCAGAATATTCTTATAAAATGTTCTGAGATCCGGGTATTTCGTCGTCCCCGGACGCTCATATATCGTCCATGCCGATGTAACTTCTATTGGAAATCCTATAAATGTGGGAATCCATTCTTTGTATGCTGCATACAATACTTTATTTCCGCCCTCATTCGCCCATATCAAATGCTCGAATTTGCTGCGATAGCCCGCATTTTTTTTGGATGTCGAAGCATTATACAAAGTATTGAAATCTGACTTTGTCCAGCGCACCGGCCGCGTAACCGGTGTATCAAAACTACAGCCCAAAATCTGACAAAGACGATAATACGCAATCTCCGATCGATACATCGTCTGCCGCAAATCCTGGTCGGGTTTGATCGCCGCTTTCGCCGATTCATCCGCCGAATCCTGATATTTCAGCGACACCGTCGAACCTCCGCCAAGCGCAGATAATGAATTGGTGCCATGCGGCCTGACGGTTGCATCAAGCGTTTCGTTCAACAGCGGATCCGCTTCAACCGCAGCCCAAAAATCGCGGTCGTCCGTCTTCTTCGATTTCAGGTTATCAAGCGCTACTTTCCTCGCTGCAGCAAAATCACCGGCATCCATCAGTTTCTGAAATTCAGAGCGAAAGTCTGGCTGCTCCACGCCTGCCGATGCACCGCTATTCTCCGGCGTCACAATCACCGTTTCATGCGTAGGATGAGCAGTTGCTGCAGTCACAGACTGAGCCTCGCCACTAGTCGCAACTACTTGAATTTGCTGGGTATTTTCAGACGTATTATCATTGACTGCATACGTTTGAGCCGATTGCACTTCGTCAGAAACCGATGCTGTCTGTTGCGCAGTCAGTCCGGAATCATTCGTATTCTGCGCAGCTGCATCATCCTGGATTTCACCGGAATTGGCCGGCTGTACGGTTTGAACCGCAGATTCAGTCGCTGCAACTGGCTGCGGCTTCGAGCCTGCACAGCCGTAAAGTCCGGTTACAGCCACAAATGATAGAACCAGGTTTAAAGCGAAATGGTTTTTCATACCCCACCCTTCGTCAACAAACGCCCCGTCGGCTTGTAACCATTATAAAAACTCTCAGCACTCATACGGTTTTTGCCTTCGATCTGCAGCGTGCGAATCGCAAGCATGCCAGACGCACAGGCAACGAGCAGCGATTTGGTATCGGCATCCAGAACCGTGATGTAGCCTGGCGGAAATGAACAGCTCACATCCGTCGCCGTCGCCTCGTGAATCACCATGCGCTTGCCCTCGAAAAACGTATACGCATTGGGCCAGCCCGAAAGCCCGCGAATCCTGCACGCCAGATCATGCGCATCCTGGTTGAAATCGATAAGCCCCATCGATTTGTCGAGCATGGGGGCCATCGTCGGTTCGCCGCTCTGCGGCACAGGCGCAATCTTCCCTGCGGCAATGTCAAACAGATGATCCATCAGGATTTTTGCCGATACTATCGAAAGCTTGTCAAACAGCGTCACCGGCGTTTCATCCGGCGCAATATCGACCACCTCTCGCGCGTAAACCGGCCCCGTATCCATCCCCGCATCCATCTTCATCAGACAGACCCCCGTCTGCGTTTCGCCATTCAAAATCGCCCATTGCACCGGCGCAGCCCCACGATATTTGGGCAAAAGCGACGCATGCAGGTTCAGCGGCGCAATCTTCGGAATATCCAGAAATGCCTGTCGCAGAATCTTCCCATACGCAATAGTCACAAAGAAATCCGGCGCAATCGCTGTCAGCACATCATACATTTCCTGCGTTTTGAGCTTTTCCGGCTGAAAAACAGGAATATTGTGTGCCTGTGCGCAAACCTTCACCGCAGGCGGCGTGAGCTGCTTGCCACGTCCTGCCGGTTTATCCGGCTGCGTCACCACAGCGCAAACCTCGCACTCCGGGTGTTCAATCAATGCCTCAAGCGTCGGAACTGCAAACTCTGGTGACCCCATAAACACGATTCTGAGCATGCGCTTTTTCTCCAATAAATCTCGTTACACATTGTTTTTGTTCGTATTTTTGAAGCTCGTCTATTCGGCTGCGCCGAATACGACTCGCCTGCGCGGCTATTGCATACGCCGCGCAATGCGCTTTATATAATCAGCAACACCAATACGCAATGCGCTTTTTACCAATTTCTGCATCTCTCTGACCAGCAAAACCGACACAAGTCGCATATTTGTCCCTTCCTGAAGCGTTTCAACCCTAGCCTACCCTCTGCTTCAAAATGTCTCTGCTTGTTTTTATACTCGCTATTACAGCAATCCTTTGCTATAAATAATACAGGGATCGTGCACAGATAAGTGCAAATAGATAAACAAAACACTGCCCCGTCAAAAGGTGCGAATCAATCAATCATATTATGGCCTAACTAGGGATAATGAGAATAGAGAGTTAAAACGAATGAAATGTTGCTTGAAATATTTTTTATCTCTTTTGATGATATTGACCTGCTGTTCACTCGCTTATGCAGATGACTGCAGTGATCTCAGAGCGACCATGCCTGCAGTGGAATCCAGTATCAAAGCAATAGAGCCTCAATTAATAACATGTTTGCAGGATGAAAAGGGGGATTCCGTTATAATTCGGATCTCATATAAATCAGACGGCAGCATCAAAAAGGTGAATGTTGAAGGTGCAAACAAGAAAACCAGCACATGCATTCGCGAAGCTTTCGCAAATGTTACGTTTGATATCGATGTGACTTCAATCATAAATAAACGCAAGTCTGCAACCGTTCCGACGAAACCGACACCCAAATATAAAGAAGATGAAAATGGAAATTCGGTTCGCGTCGGTTACAGTCAGGGAACCGTTTCTGCCTATATGCCTGAGGGTAGAGTAACTTATGTATATCATTCAAAAGATAAATCTTTAACTGCTAAAAGTCATTACATGATCGGCAGATCTCGCGCCTGGCAGGAAGAGAATCTTTGTGAGTAATGGGCGGAATAAAGCAGCCTCGGCATGGTTTTATATACAGACGCCGACCGCCTATGCGCGGGACCAGGCGGTAGGCACGTGTCGTGACGCGTGCATGATGCTTGAGTTGCGCGGTTCGTTGTTCGAAAAACATCAGAAATGGGATGGATTATAAATGATGCAGGAAAATAGACCGAATCCGGATTGGATGAATCCTATAAAAGACTGTGCGACGGTTACGCATATCAGGCCGACTATTCACAATCCACGCATTATTGTTGGCGATTTTTCGTATTTTGGCGATGTCGATTTCGAAAAGCATGTCACGCATCATTATGATTTTATTGGTGACAGGCTGATCATCGGCAAGTTCTGTCAGATTGCCGCAGGTGTGGAGTTTATCATGAACGGCGCGAACCACCAGATGAACGCGGTGACCACGTTTCCGTTTTACGTCATGCGGGGATGGAACATGACGCCGCCACCGTTGTCCGAGTTGCCAATCAAGGGGGACACGGTCGTCGGCAATGACGTCTGGATTGGCCAGAATGCGACGATTCTCCCGGGTGTTCATATCGGGGACGGTGCCATCGTCGGTGCGAACAGCGTCGTGGGGAGCGATGTCGAACCGTACACAATCGTTGCCGGGAATCCCGCCAAAGTGATTCGCAAACGGTTCGACGACGAACTGATTGCGCTGCTGCTGCGGTTCAAGTGGTGGGACAGAAGCGTCGAAGAAATACAATCATTGATTCCGATTCTGACGTGCAGCGATTTGGACAAAGTAAGAAAAACACTTCAGGATAGATTATGATTATATTAATCACTGGAGCATCCCATACCGGAAAAACGTTACTGGCGCAGCGGATGATCGAAAAGTACCACTACCCTTGTCTGTCGATAGATCATCTCAAAATGGGACTGATTCGCAGTGACAATACCGCGCTCACGCCAGAAGAGGATAGCGAACTGACGGATTATCTCTGGCCGATTGTCAGAGAAATGATAAAGACTGCTATTGAGAATCAGCAGAATCTTATCGTTGAAGGATGTTATATCCCATTTGATTGGCGACATGACTTCGATGAACTGTATTTATCATCAATTCGATTCATTTGCCTAACTATGACAGATGATTATATCGATAGCCATTTTGATGATATACAAAAGTATGCGTGTGTGATCGAACACAGGTTTGATGACAGCGATTGCACAGTGGAGAAGCTGAAAGCTGACAACAAAGCATATATTGAAGGCTTCAGAAACAGTGGTGAAACGGTTACACTGATTGATACATATTATTTTTTAGCGGTAAAGGAGCTTCTATACAAATAGAAACAAATAGAACCGACCGTTGCACTGAGTTCCCTGTCCTCTTCATATCATGCAATTCGCAACCGCATCCAGCCGCCCGCGTATGCGCGCAGATCGCGTGCGACCGAGCACATAGCGGGCGGCCAAAAGGGCGTATTTGCTGACAGAGACGTGCGGTCTGCACGTCTCTGCAAGCAAATAGACCGAAGCGCAGGGCGTATCGGCGTGATTCGCCGTAGGCACGTGTCGTGACACGTGCCTGCAAGCGAACATGCCGATAGCCGCGAACCCAAAATCCCCAATGCCTGATACCATCGGTAATCTAGTGAACATTTATGCAAGATAAAACAAGTGAAAATTATTTCACAAAATGCTTGACTCGCCATTTAAGGCGAGTGATGGTGTGGTGGACGCGATGGTGCGTCTGTCGCAAAGGGAGGAAGAGTTATGGGCGTGTTCATGGATCCATCCACCAAATTCGGTTTTATAAGGATTTTTGGTCAGGAAAACCACAAACGTATCCTCATGGATTTCCTGAATGCAGTGTTTGAGGGCAAATATCACGTTGACAATGTGAATTATCAGGATGCGGGGAATATTACGGGCGTATGAGGAAAGTTGCAAGAGCTTTAAAGGAGTATAGCTATGAACGAAATCACCAATAATGACAACGCATTATACGACAGCATTCGCGAGATTCTTCTATCCGCTCGTCATAGGGTCTATTCTGCAGCAAATGCTGAAATGGTGCAGGCTTACTGGAATATTGGGCGATGCATTGTCGAATACGAACAGGCTGGCAATGTGCGTGCCGAGTACGGCAAAGCTGTGATGCAAAATCTGTCCAAACGGCTGACAGCAGAGTTTGGAAAAGGGTTCACAGAGACGAATCTCAAGTATATGCGCTTGTTTTATCAAGCTTTCCCAATTCGTCACGCACTGCGTGACGAATTGAGCTGGACGCATTACCGAATGCTGATTAAGGTCGAAAACCCGGATGCTCGCGCTTATTATGTAGATGAATGCGCTAAAGGGAACTGGAGTACGCGCCAGCTCGAACGGCAGATCAACAGCTTCTGCTATGAGCGCGTTATATCAAGCCGGAACAAAGAAGCGGTTGTTTCTGATGTCCTTGAGAAAGAGCCACCCAGAACCCCAGAAGACTTTATCAAAGACCCATACGTGCTGGAATTTGTGGGGATTAAGCAAAATCCCGATGTCTATGAGAAAGACCTCGAATCAGCTTTGATTAACGAAATGGAGCGGTTCATGCTCGAACTTGGGCGCGGATTTGCCTTTGTGGCGAGGCAAAAGCATCTCGACTTAGGTGGTGAACATTTTTATATCGATTTGGTGTTTTATAATTTTCTGCTCAAATGTTTTGTTCTCATCGATATAAAAACCGACAAACTCACGCATCAGGATATCGGCCAGATGGATACTTATGTTCGGATTTATGATGATTTACAGCGTGTAGATGGTGATAATCCGACAATTGGACTGATATTGTGTGCAGAGAAAAATGAGACGATTGTTAAGTATTCAGTATTGAATGACAGCAAGCAGTTATTTGCATCCAAATATCAGTTGACACTGCCAACTGAAGAAGAATTGAAACGTCATATTGAACAGGAACGACGCAGAATTGAGGACAGAGGGTATTTTGAGTGACGATGTGCAGATCGGCATATTTCATGGAGATTTTCAATATGTCGCGAAGTTCTTTAAACAGCCGCACACTTATGGTAAGCTCCATGTGGAGAGATTTGCCCCAGAAATAATGGGGCATGTCGATCACTTTCTGGAACTGATGAGGATGTTTAGTGCCAATCTCTTGCAATGCCGTGCCGATGATGGCTGAAGTACACGAGTATCTGTAGCAGATCATGGCGGAATTCGGTATTCGGATGACTGCGAGGGAGGGGAAGAAGGTTGGGAAAGTGTTAAGGTGTGTTTTGATATTAAGAGTCTTTCAATTCACCCCCGACTGGCAACCGATTTATAAACATATTTGGCATGTATAGTACTCTGTAGCAAACATCGAAAAAGTCTTTCTTAAACATTTTTCCAGCTGCTATCACAGCACGGGCTGATTTGTTGATTGCTCGGATTGAGTCAAGGTTTTTTAACCAATTCATAACAAAAAAGTTCATAAGATTACTATTTGCGTCGTCTTTTAATGCATCAACTGATTCGTCTCTTGCTGTTTTTAATGCGCTGGTTAAAATTTCGTAGGATAGATCGATAATTTCATCTAGCAAATTGTTGTTAGATAACAATGTATAGACTATGTCTGGATTTGGAACCATAGAAAAGGCTACGTTATTAAAGCAGCACATTACAATTGATAATGCGTATAGATGATGATATCGCAAAACGGATTTTCCACGACTTAAGTCCTTGTCTGTTTTGACTTCATCTTTATTATTCCAGTAATCATCTATTGAGCGGAATATCTGTGTTAATGCAATTATTTGTTTAGGTGAATAATCTCTATCTCTAAACATAACATCGAAATAATCTTTAAAAACTATAGCAGAGCTATATGACTTCGTGGGGCGCTGTACATACCAGCTTGCAATAAAGC
>CAMKRB010000097.1 GCA_946415045.1 uncultured Myxococcales bacterium | reverse complement strand
GGCGGCCTATCTGGGGTATATCCAGCAACGCCAGCGTATTCTGGATGAAATGGATGCATGGTTAAAATCCGTTGCAGATTCAGACACCGTTGATAATTAGTGATAACCAAATATTTGTCTCCCGTGCCAACTGTCAGTCTTTGCAATTCTCATCGCACTCCGCTTCACAATGTGATATGAAGCCATTGACCTTTGGGTCGACCTTGGTATGTGTTCTGATACGCTCAGTATGAGGATACAGATACCAGTGTTCAATTGTTCTCGAAATTGGAATGAATGATGTTGATCTCTTTAGCAAGAGACTCAATGCGCATCATTCGTCCCTAGGGCAGTTATTATTATTCTGGCTGTATTAAGCCTTAATCCAATCATTATTGAGGAATTATGCGCATTCATCAAAAGATATCAATACTGGGACTGGCTCTGTTTGTTTTCTCTGGCTGCGGTCAGAAGACCGATAAACCTGCATCGAATTCAGCGGATGCGCCTAAATCAGCCGATGCTGCTGCTGAACCCGCCAAAGCCGATGACGGCAGCGCGGCTAAAGCGGATGCCGATAAAGCTGATTCTGGTGATGTTAAGCCCGATGCTGGTGCGGATAAAGACGCCCCGGCTCCTGAACTGCCCAAAGCTGAACAACCCGCTCCGGCTGGTGACAGTCTCTTGAAAACTGCCAAAGACAACGGTACACCGGCTGTTGAAGGCACTGTTTGCGACGAGCCCGAGGGCTGCGACTGTAATGGCACCAAATGCCCGATGAATGCTGTATGTGGTGCAACCTGCATCTGCGGCAATAAGGAAGTTCCGCCAAATGCCGGGTATGAGTGTATCGAAATTGCCAAGAACGTCTATGATTTGGGTTGTACCGAAAAAGACGGCTGCGACTGTGGCAAGATTAAAGTCTATGCAAACATGGGCTGTGAGAATGGCCATGCGACATGCGCGGGCTCCCCGGTTCCCGGGCGAGGACTTTCATGCGGACGCAAGCCATACAAAAAGAATTTGTTCAGCCTGAATTGCTTTAAGGATGAATGCGATTGCTACGGCGAAACGATTCAAAAAGGCGACGTATGTCCGCCATTGAACTGCGAACGCGGCTTTACGCCATCCGTGCTTGGATGCGCATGCGGCGGAATCAGGGATGACGGTAAATCTCTGTGCGTCCCCGGCAGAGACGGCAAACAGGTGTTCTATTGCATGAAGGATGAAGGCTGTGAATGCGGTGATCAAACCTGCGCAAACGGTTCCGTGTGTTACCATAAGAAATGCGTCGATCGCGCCACGCTCAAACCCATTCCCGAAGAATATGAACTCTCTTTCGGGCTTCCCAAATGTGCAAACGAAACCTGTGCCTGCGGGAAAAAAGGCAAATGCGCCAAGGGTAAATATTGTCTTGATGGCACGTGTTACGGCGATCCCTACAAGCGTTCGATAGACGGAAAAGTCTACTATTACCACCTCTTTGGCAAGGAAATCGCGGATGCCGGCCCAAAAGAAGCCTATCGCAACGACCTGTGGTCACTGATGTTTATCAATCTGAACAGCGACAACAATGAACCTGTGCGCATCTGCAGTCTGTTTGATGCTGTCAGGGTGAAGGGCAGTGATGAGGATATCTGCAAATCCGAAAAAGGTGCAGAGATGACCGTCGCAGATATCCTGACGAGATGTGGCACTGCGGAAATTCCCGAAAAAGTGGCGACGATGTACTGTACACTGGATGTCGTCGACGGCGCACTCCAGTTCTCCGGATGGGAAGCTGAGTAAATCATCGCTCGCTGGCCGGTATGCGATCTGCCCACATATACCACTCGTAACCCGCATGTTTCCTTGCGATTCTGTTAGATCTCCGTCGCATGAATGTGGTAAGCTGAAGTATGCGGTCGTTTGACCGGCTTTTTATCAATCCCATCATTAAAAGGAGAAGATGGACATGGTCTGCGTGCGTTCTTTTTGTGCAATTCATCCTCGCAAAGACATGGTCAAAGCGATTTCGGCACTTCCATACGATGTTATGAATACGGAAGAAGCCCGTGCAATGGTCGAAGGCAAGCCCTGGTCTTTTTTGCGCATTTCGCGTCCCGAAGTTGAATTCGATCGCAGCGTTGATCCATGCGCAGATCAGGTTTATGCGCGTTCGGGAGAGAATTTGCAGAAGTTCATCCGCGAAGGTGTGATGGAAGTCGACAAAACGCCTCAGGTCTATATCTATCGCCAGATTATGGGGGATCACGTCCAGACTGGTGTTGTCGCGTGTGCGCATATCGATGATTACATTAACAACAAGATCAAGAAGCATGAGTTTACGCGCAAAGATAAAGAAGACGATCGTGCCCGCCACGTGAAAGAGGCTGGTGCGCACACAGGCCCGGTATTTCTGGCATTCCGTGACGATAAGCACATCATGGACTTGATGGATAAGGATACACAGAGCGAGCCGCTTTATGATTTCACGACCGAAGACGACATCCGTCACATCGTTTGGCGTGCGGCAGATCCGGCAGCCTACGAGAAAGCATTTGATAACGTCGATGCGTGCTATATTGCCGATGGTCATCATCGTGCGGCTTCGGCCATTCGCGTGGGCGAAGAAATGCGTAAAAACGCCGCAGATCCCAATGCGGATGCGCCCTATCTCCACTTTTTGGCAGTGTTTTTCCCCGCTTCGACGCTCAAGATCATGCCCTATAACCGCGTGCTCAAGGATTCACAGAATCGCTCAACCGATCAGATCCTTGCCGAACTTGGCAAAGTGGGCAAAATCGAGAAAACAACGGTGAAATCCCCGACTCATCCCGGCACCTATTCGATTTATATCGATCACGACTGGTATATGCTCACCATCGATCCGGCCACGATTGACAAAAAAGATCCCGTTGCATGTCTGGATGTGGACATCCTGCAGAAGCGAGTTCTGGCACCGATTTTTGGCATCACCGATCCCAGAACAGACAAGCGCATCGATTTCGTTGGCGGCATTCGTGGTACCGATGAACTCGAAAAACGCGTCAATTCAGGTGAGATGCGTCTGGCTGTGTCGATGTATCCGACCCAGATTCACCAGATTTTTGATGTTTCGGATGGCGGTGGGGTTATGCCGCCCAAATCGACCTGGTTCGAGCCAAAGCTCCGCAGCGGTCTGTTCGTTCATGCCCTGAAGTAATCGTGTAAGGCACATTCCTCCCCTGCCTTGCGGTGGGGGAGGATGTTGCGTGGCCAAAAGCCACAAATAAAAATGAATATCCCAGACACAAAAGCGTTTGAGTTGCGTTTTTTCGGGAATGTTTTCCGAAGTCTTTTTTAGTTTGTGCAACACACGATTATTTGGGAATTCACCAGATGCGTAAATCTTCACTGTTACTTGGCTGTGCGCTGGCTGCTGGCATTTCGTGCAATGCTGCAGCACAGGATTTTACATATAAGGGATCGCTCACAAGCGATCTGCGAATGACGGTACCCGGGCAGGATATGCCAGGTGATGTCGAATCCGTTCGATTCGACCGATCCGACAACACCTTCAGATTGACTGGTGAGTTCAGATCCAGCAATGTCAATGTCGTCGTCGATGGTTCACTGACCTATTCGGGAAAGAGTGACGTCAATAAACTGAATACATTGCAATACCGAACGCACGTCGATCCTTTCTATTTTGAAAGCGAGGCCATGTACATTCAGATAAAGGATTTTATCATGAATGGCGTGGATTTGAAGGTTGGCCGCCAGATCGTCGAATGGGGATCGGCCGACAGATTCAATCCGACCAGCGTTCTGAACAGCCTTGATTTGGAAGATCCACAGGATTTTGGCCGCAGAATCGCCAACGAAATGATCAACCTGACGTTTGCGCCCGACTGGGAGGTCGAAGGTGAAGAAACGCCTATCTTTAGTGAATTCCAGTTCCAGATTGTCTGGGTGCCTCGTTTCCGTTCCGCAATGGTGCCCTATTCTTCGGAATATGCGTTTGGCGGCCCCGATCAGTTCCGCAGATTTGCAAAGTCCAAAACGCTGAATAACCTCATCGATTTGCAGGAATTGTTCGTCAAATACAACGGATCGATTCTCTACAATGTGAATGTTCAGGAACCGGACGATTCCATCCAGAACTCGCAGGTCGGTATGCACCTGAGCTTCTCGCTGTTGGGCGTCGATCTGGGCTTTATGGCTTATTATGGCTATGATCACAATGTGCAGCCGCGCGATATCAACGTCACCGCTACGGCAACCGATATCAACGTGCAGGATGCCATTGAAACCGAGATTCACAACGTCTATGGCGATGACCAGACGCGCGCCAATTTGATGACGTTGATGGACAACTTTGGAAGAAGCGACAAAATTAAGACCATTACAGCGGATACCGATGTCACGGTCGTTTATCCGAGAATCTGGGCTGTCGGCGCCGATTTCTCCACAAGCCTCGATTTTATGGGCGGCGTTGGATTCTGGGGCGAAATGGCTGTTTTCATTCACGATGATGTGCCCATGTACATCAACATCAACGGCAATCCCAAAAAAGATTACAATGTGAAGGAAGGCGCTTTCGTCAAAGCAGTCGTCGGTCTCGACAATACTTTCACTAAATGGCTCTATGTCAACACCCAGTATATCTATGGATTCGTCGATGAATTCGGTGCCAACGATGTCGGCCATTACTGGATGATCAATGCCGATTTCAAGGCATTCAATGAGCAGATGCTGTTCCGTCTGTCGGTCGTGATGCAGCTCACCGATCCGAGCGCGATTATTATGCCGAGCTTCTCATTCAAGTTCTGGCCGGGTACCGAGATGATTCTTGGTGCCCTGATCCATGCCGGTTCCGATGATTCAACCTTTGGCAACCGCACCGTCGGCCCCAATTACCTCTTCTTCCAGGCCAAATATTCCTTCTAGTTCTGATGACGTGCTTGTGGGTAAAAAAATCTCTGATTTTGGTTGACCAGATGATGACGATTATCCTATAAGTACGCCTTTGCGTGTTTGTAACAGATGAAGATGCAAAGTTTTGCATGATGTTCATCTGGGTGTAAAAAAAATTTGTATTTTGCAGACTTTGTGTCTGCCCGCAATGACTCTTTTTTTGGTAGGAAACGTATGAAACTCAACAAACTCGGTTCTTTTGGTCTCGCTACAGTGATGGCCACTGCTCTGTTCGCAGGCAGTGCATTTGCACAGGAATATGTGCCCCGACAGATCGAAGGCTCTTCTTCGTCGTCCAGCTCCAACACCGGCAGCATGATTTTCGTCAACACCAGCGCCAACAGCTATACTGGTGGTCTGTATGCTGGTCTGGGCATCGGCTATTCCACAATGGTGTGGGATCACAAGAACTTTAAGCCCCTCAAGGATAACAATCTCAAACGCAACAACAAGCATTCGTTTGACAATGCTGTTGTGACGTTCACAGCTGGCTATAACTGGCAGTATATCGGTCTGTTCACAGATCTCGATTTCCTCGGCGGTTATGGTGCAGGCGATTTTGCTTACGAAAGCAAAAAAGATCAAAACGATCCGGATACAGAGCGCGAATCTCAGTATCGCGACACGATGATTCGCTGGCATGCAGGCCCGACCGTGCACTATGCAACCGATAAATTCATGGCTCAGTTGGGTGCCGGCGTTGGTTTGACCTGGGTCAAACTCAGCAATGATACAAGAACAACGACGACGCGTGAGAACCAAACTACAAAAACTTCCAATAGTAACTTCTTCTATTATGAAGGTACACAGTTCTCATTCAAACTCGATCTCAAACTGGATTACTTCGTTACGAATAACATCGGTGTGGGTTTGACTGTTGGTTATACGTTTGTTGACCTCGAAGACGATTTCTATCTCGAATTCCAGGATGCCAAACATGCGCACCTGATCGATGTTCAGCTCAACGCCGTTTACAGATTCTAATCTTTTTGACGTGATGCTCTGACTGGAGCACTGAACGTTTTGGGGAACGGGCTTTTGGCCTGTTCCCCTTTTTTTATGCGCAATATAGTGATGGTGCAGTGCCAACGTGATTGTACTTTTGCAAATTCACAACACCTGGGTCTGGCTGAGTTATATTTTATATACCGCGTAGCGGCGCGCGGCGTATGCAATAGACGCGCGCAAAAGGGCGTATTGCCGGGACGCAGCCCGGCAATAGCCCGAAAAAAATCCCGGCGTATTGCAGCGCAATAGCCGGGATTCGTATCAAAATATCCATGTAAAGACGTTTGATGGAACGTCTTTGTTATGCCACCTGATCGATGGATTTGGTGCGGGCGAAAAGACCGGTGCGGCCGAGGAATGTGCCCAGACCGACGTACAGATAACCGGCACAGAACAGGCACAAAAACGGCACCGAAGCGTAGGCGCCGATGAGGTAGGCGTGGATGATGCCGAATACGAAATAGATGCCGATGGCGGTTTCAACCCACGGCTGCCAGTTCAGTTTGAAGCCGTATTTGACGTTTTTGAAGCTCTCGCCGGCTTTGGTGACGCCGTATTTGGGCGTGCGCACGAATCCGGTTTTGTAGTGGCAAAGCGCTTCGAGCACGGCGCGGCAGTTGTTGATGCTCAGGCCGATACCCAGGCACATCACGATGGGCAGATAGAGCAGGCGGCGTCCGAGCGTCTGTTTGCGCGCCTCTTTTTGGGCGAGGAGGTAGAACATGGCGACCGAGATAGTGGCGCAGATGAACATCAGTGCGTCGACCCAAAGGCTGGTCATCCACGAGTTGTGCACGCGGAATTCGACGGTCAGCGGCATCATCAGTGACAGGATGACCATCAGGATGTACGAGATGTTGCTCGTTAGATGCATCCAGGCTTCGGCTTTGACTTTGAGCGGCAGACGGCTTTTGAGCAGGCCGGGCAGAATCTTTTGCGCGACCTGGATCGACCCTTTTGCCCAGCGATGCTGCTGTGTTTTGAAGGCGATCATTTCGACCGGGACTTCGGCGGGGGTTGTGGCTTCGTTCAGATAGATGAAGTGCCAGCCTTTGGACTGTGCGCGATACGACAGATCGAGGTCTTCGGTGATGGTATCGTGCTGCCAGCCGCCGGCATCGGCGATCGTTGATTTGCGCCAGATGCCCGCTGTGCCGTTGAAATTGAAGAAGCGGCCCGAACGGTTGCGCGCGGTATGTTCGATGACGAAATGACCGTCGAGCAGAATCGACTGAACCTTGGTGAGCGTGCTGTATTCGCGGTTGATGTGTTCCCAGCGTTCCTGCACCATGCCGACTTTTTCGTCGGTGAAATAGTGGATGGTCTTTTCGAGAAAATCGGGCTGCGGAATGAAATCGGCGTCGAATACGGCGACGAATTCGCCTTTTGCAGTTTCCAGGCCGTGTTCCAGTGCCCCGGCTTTGTAACCGCTGCGGTTTTCGCGGTGAATATAGACGATATCATAGCCTTCGGCCGCTTTGGCATTCACCGCATTCTGCGCGATTTCCTGCGTTTCGTCGGTCGAATCGTCGAGCACCTGAATTTGCAGCTTTTCGCGCGGATAACGAATTTGGCAAACCGCGTCGATGAGTCGTTCGATCACGTATTTCTCATTGAACATCGGCAGCTGGATCGTGACCTGCGGCAGTTCTTCGAACAGTTTGTCGGGTTCGGGGCGTTTTTTGCGATAGATTCTGTACAATGTCGCCATGATAAAGCGGTGAACGCCGTAAATGCTCAATATGGACAAGATGACAAAGTACAGAATGACAAAACAGAGTTGAAATGTAGCCATTAAATGATGATTCCTGAATTGAACTGTCCAGCCATGTGTTGCCCGCAATCCGTGGTGATTCCTGTGCCTGATTGCATTCCGGGCAGATCAGCGAAAAACGCACAAAAGCAACGGGCAAAGGCCCGGCGTGATTCCCGCGTCGCGGCGATGCCCGTTGCTGTGTTCGAAATTCGGCTTGGTATCAGCTGATGACTGGATTGGGTGATGTTATTTGACGATCGTTTTGCCGCCCAAAATATCGGATGCTGCGCCGCCGTACTTATCGTCCTCTTTCTTTCTGTTCGATCCACCGGTAGATTTGATGACTTTGGCTTTCTGCTCGACCATACTGACGCCGAGTTTGGCATCATTAAAGGCGGTGAGCGGTGCATTTTCAAGCGTGAGACTGTAAGTCTGATAGCCAGCGCTGAGTTTGTAGTAGTCGGGGGCCTTGAGCGTGACGAAATTGTAAGTGATGCCGGCGATGAGCACAGCCGCAGCGACGGCCGCGATCGCGGTGATGATGTTTTTCTTTTTGCGCTTTGCAGCAGCCTCGGCAGCTTCTTCAGCTTCTTTCTGCTGTTTCATCAGGCGGATTTGTTCGGCGAGCGTTTCATTCGAGGTTTTCAGCGCTTCTTCTTCGGCGGCCTCGCGCGCTTTTTCGGCGGCGATGCGGCGCTCTTCTTCCTCTGCTTCCTGCCGTTTGCGGGCTTCCTCTTCCTCATCTACCTCGCCAGCTTCCAAGCGGCGCTTCTTTTCGAGGTCGGCGAGCATCTGCAGGCGGCGCTGCTCTTTTTCCTCAAGACGACGCTTTTCCTCGTCCAGAATGGCCTGCGCTTCCTGACGTTTGCGCGCAGCTTCCTGTTCTGCTTCGTTGCGTTTACGCTCGGCTTCTTCCTGCTTCTGGCGGCGGCGCTCATTCTGCTCGGCTTCGAGCTCGGCATTCGATTCGCCAATCAGACCCGAAAGCAACTGGCCAGCCGAATCACCCCGCTGACGCGCACGATTCGTGATGTCTGCACGATCCTTGCGCACGCGCGCAACTGCCTGTACTTCTTCGTTTGCACCAATATCTGCAGCTTCTGTTAGCTTGCTCAGCGCCTGATCCAATGAACTCATGGGGTCCTCCTCGTGCAAGTGATCGAAAAATCCGTTTCCTTCAACTGATTCCGCACAAAAGTGTGTCCTTTCAAAACACAACTAAAACGTTGTTTACCGCAATTTGCCGCAACTGGCAAGCCCCCGTATTTGACATATTGTCCAACTGATTTAGATTGATAATCGGCGTATGGAGGCAGGGGGGCTGCGGCCCCCCAACGCGGCTATCGGCTGCGCCGATACGCCGCGCCCCCCGCTGCGGGGACACCCCGCAACGCCCCGCACTTCCCTGATTTCCACTGACGTTCCCGAAAACGTATTCTATGGATTCTTCTCATCATGATCACTTTCAAGCCTATCAATCATCCCATTCCTGCAAGCCGTAAACGCGTGGTCTCCATGTGGTTCGGCGACGTCGACAGACTCTCGCTGCTCAATACTGCATCGTTTACCGGCGCTGCTGTCCTCGTCGCCATCCTCTCTCTTTCGGGCACTTATCAGTATTATGTCGTTTTCCAGTCACTCTCTCAGCAGGCTTCCGAAATCTGGGCCGTGACTCCGGCTGATGTCAAACTCACAGACGCGCCGGCTTTCGAAAAAGAACTCCTCTCCAACCTCAATCTCCGCGGTATCTCTCTCGCCCCGCTTCTCGCCGATTCCACCAACTATTCCATTTCACTGTCGCACATTCCGGTTGCTTACGACGATGAGAACGAAACTGCTCCGGCCGGATTGTTCAGCACTTCGGATGCCTCCAAAAGCATCCCTTCGCTCGACAATAACGAAATCTATAACTTTAAACAGCTGCTCAAAAAGGCATAATCCTATGGCACGTCAAAATCTCATCTTTGTTGTGATGGTTTGTCTCTGCGCTTTGCTTTTGGGGTGCGCCGCATCGCAGAAAAAGGCCGAAATGGAAAAACAGGTCGATACCGATTATCAGATGGCCGTCGGATACTATGAACACAACAAAACCCCCGAAGCCATCCGATATCTCGCGCTCGTACTCGCGAACAATCCTGACCATGCCGAAGCCAATCATCTGATGGGGTTCATCCGGTTGGGGCGCGGTCAGTATGAAGAAGCCGTCAAACACTTCAAAAAAGCCCTCGAAGTCAATCCGGATATGCTCACGTGCAAAAACAATCTGGGTGCAGCATACATGCATCTGGAAAGGTACGAAGAAGCTGCGATCATCTTTAAGGAACTCAGCCAGTCGCCGTTGTACACATCGCCATGGCTCGCATTCGTGAATCTGGGATGGGCTGATTATCAGATGGGCATGACGCAGGAAGCCATCGATGAGACCGAAATGGCCATTTCGCTCAACCCCGATCTGTGCCTGGGATATAACAATCTGGGCATCTACTATCACGAAACCGGGCGGGACGATAAGGCGATCGCCAATCTCAACGATGCCATCAAAAATTGCCCGAACTATGCCGAGCCGCATCTGCATCTGGGATTGATCAGCTACGCACAGAGCGATACAACGGCTGCATATAAACATTTTGCGCGCTGCGCGGAACTTGCGCCCAAGAATGACCTTGGTCAGCGGTGCAAATCGAATGCGGCGGTTTTGAGATAATTTATAGATTTCCTTTATTTCTTATTTTTGGACGGCTGCGCCGTAAGCTATTATTTTATGCGGCTACGCGCCGCAGGCGGTTAGGGGGCGTTGTTCCGTGAACGCCCCCTAACAACCCCCG
>CAMKRB010000096.1 GCA_946415045.1 uncultured Myxococcales bacterium | reverse complement strand
GTCTGGAAAATTCCGGGATCCTTGTTCTCCACATAGCTCAGCATCTCGGCTTCATAACGCTTCACGGCCGAAACAGGATAGTCCTTGAGCCAGTCGTTCGATGCCGCATAAACCGACATGATCTGCCGCTCTACTGGCATTGGCACATATTGTCCCTGCTTCAGAATCTCGGTGAGACGCTCACCACGGGCCAGTTTCGCCTGCGTCACCACGTCCAGATCCGAACCAAACTGCGCAAAGCTCTCCAGCTCACGATACTGCGACAAATCCAGCTTCAGCGAACCAGCAACCTTCTTCATCGCCTTGATCTGCGCCGAACCACCGACTCGACTCACCGAAATACCGACGTTGATTGCTGGACGCGTACCGGCATTGAACAAGTCGGTGTCGAGGAAAATCTGACCATCGGTAATCGAAATCACGTTCGTCGGAATATACGCCGAAACGTCGCCCGCCTGCGTTTCGATAATCGGAAGCGCCGTCAGCGATCCACCCGTTTTGGGGTGCTTGATCACTTTATACGACGAACCCATTCCTTTTACTGCAGCTTCCGCTTCCTTCTTGCCACGGGGACCCGGATAGACCTTGCCATCCACACCGACTTCTGTCGTGTCGGGCGACGAAGCACTCACGATAATCCAGTCCTCGCGCATCTTAGCTGCACGCTCGAGCAAACGACTGTGCAGATAGAAAACGTCGCCGGGATAAGCTTCACGTCCAGGCGGACGACGGAGCAGCAGTGCCAGCTGGCGATAAGCCACCGCCTGCTTCGACAAATCATCATAAATAATCAGAACGTGCTGTCCGCGATCCCTGAAATACTCGCCAATCGTGCAGCCAACATAGGGTACCAGATACTGCAGCGGCGCAGACTCAGATGCCGTCGCACTCACCACGATTGAATACTTCATCGCATCGTGCTTGCGAAGTGTTTCAACTACCTGCGCAACAGTCGACTGCTTCTGACCTATCGCGACATAAATGCAGATAATTTTTGTATCTTTCTGATTGATGATCGTATCGATCGCCACCGCAGTCTTGCCCGTCTTGCGGTCGCCAATGATCAGCTCGCGCTGGCCACGGCCAATCGGAACAAGTGCATCCAGCGCCTTGATGCCCGTCTGAAGCGGCTCATTCACGCTCTGGCGTGCAATAATACCAGGCGCCTTGATGTCAACGGGATGCTGTTCACTCGCATGGATCGGACCAAGGCCGTCTATCGGCTGCCCAAGTGCATTCACCACGCGCCCGATCATTTCATCACCCACCGGCACTGACGCAATCCGGCGCGTTCGCTTGACGATATCGCCTTCCTTGATCAGATGACCTTCGCCCAAAAGCGCACAACCCACATTGTCCTCTTCGAGATTCAACACAAGGCCGAAAATGTTGTGGGGAAACTCCAGAAGCTCACCCATCATCGCATTCTCAAGTCCGTAAACGCGCGCCGTTCCATCACTGCTCGTGATGACCGTGCCCGATTCCGTCACCTCGCTCTGCTTGCCGTAATCCTCTACCTGCTTACGGATTATCTGACTGATTTCTTCAATATTGATAGCCATCCGCTTTTCCTTGAATATCCGGTGTTCTCTCGCAAACCCGGGTTATTGACGCTGGCGCGTCGTCAACCAATACAATCGGTTAAACTCTGGCGCCGTTTATTAATGCTGACTTCATCTGTTCCAGATAGTGCCTCACCGACCCATCGTATACACGGCCATCCACTTCCAGCCGAATGCCGCCAATGAGCGATGCATCAATGCGTTCCTTCAGAACAACCTCGTGACCAAGCTTCGACTGCACGCGCTCCTGCAATCGCTGACGCTGAGCAGAAGAAAGCGCCGTCGCGCTGTATACCACCCCGCGAAGACGTCCATCCGCATCGTCGCGAAGCAACATAAATTCATGCACAATCCGTGGAAATATGCCAATTCGGCCGCGCTCAACCACCAGACGCACAAAGTTTGAAAACATCTCGTCATACGAACACTGCGCAAGCAATTCGTTCACAATTTGGAGACGCTGCTCACGGCGGATATTCGGATGCGAAAGCGATACTTTCAAATCTTTCGATCGCTCCAGTATCCCCGCAAAATCATCCGCATTGCTCTGAAATACCTGCAGTTTGCCAGCACTCTGACCCAGGCCAAACAGCGCCTCGGCATATCTGCGTGCACATAGTTCAACGTTTGAGCTCATAACTCTTTCCCTTATAACTCAAGCGATGCAATGCTGTCGTCGATCAGCTTGTCACGGAGACCGCTGTCGTGTTCCAGCCTGTGAATGATTTCCGTCCTGGCCTTTTCCACAGCCTTGTTCACAACTTCCAGCTCGAATGTATGACGAGTGTGATTGGCCTGAAGCTCAAATGCAACCTCGGCATCGTGCGCCAGACGGGCTGCCGTCTGCTCGGCCTCCTCTTTGATCCGGACGCTCTCTGCCTGCGTCGTTTCGGCATAACGCGCCACCATGCGATCCTTTTCCGCCTTCAGATTGCCAAGCTTCTCGTTCATTTCGGCCATACTGGCTTCGGCTGCGGCTTTCAGACGCGTACTCTCGTCGATATCCCGCTCGATCTGCTGCTTGCGATCCGACACCATCTTTTCCAGCATCGGCCACCCAAAATACCACAGCAGACTGAATACAAGACACGAATTGCCAAGCTGGGGCAGCAGTTTCTTTATCACATAATCGTGCGCCGTAAACGCCTCGTCACCCGGGGCACAGCTGCCCACCAGCACATAGTGCGCAATAAAAATCAATACGGCGATCACAAGGCACACAATAAATATGGCCTTGCGGCGACCCTGACGACCGGCCTTCTGTTCGGCAGTTTCTTCCGAAACCACCTCGGTTTTGTTCTCGGTATCTGACATAATCACACCAGTATCTTCTGTGCTATCTGCGACGAAATTGCATCGATTTCACGTTCCATCTGGCCGCGGGCTTCGCTCAGTTCGGCCTCAAGCGCTGCGCGCTTCACATCCATCGCAGCCTGCGTGTTCGCCCGCGCCTGATTCACAATTTCGGCTGCTTCGGCATTCGCTGCAGCAAGAGCCGCTTTGCGGGCACCCTCCGCCTCATTGTACGCCGTCTGGCGTGCCGCATTGTATTCGCTGCGAGCCTCTTCCGCCTTTTCCTGCAGCATCTGCGCATCCTCGCGGGCACCTTCCGTCAGAATGTGGCGCGCATCATACGCACGCAAATACGGCTGCAATACAAATTTGCGCAAAAATAACAGCAAAAGCACAAATATAAACAGCTCTATCACGACCGTGATATCGAGATCCAGCGACGGACTTTCAAATGCTAAAACTTCTGTCAACATGATAACTCCTGCTCGAACAGCCCTCGTTAAAGCCATTCCGTCGCCGCCTATATCACACTTAAACCCACCTTGTCAAAGCCGCCGAACGAATAATACATCACAGGCCGGGGGCGTTGCGGGGGGAACCCCCGCACCGGGGGTAGGTGCGTATTGGCGCGGCGCTATTCGGCGGTGCCGTGTCTCGACACGGCACCCGCCTTCATACGCGCCCGCGGCGCGGCTATTTCGCTGATGCTCAATACGCCGCGCCAATAGCACCGCAGGGGGCTGCGCCCCCTCCTAATGCGCCATCTCCAGAATCATTTTGCACAGCGTACCAAAATCGTATCCGGCTTTTGCGGCAATCTTGGGCACCAGACTGTGCGCCGTCATCCCCGGAACGGTATTCACCTCCAGAAAATACGCGTTCAAATTGCGATCGGCCAAAAAGTCCACGCGGACAACGCCGCTCGTGCAATCCAGCGCACGCACGACCTCTTCGGCATAGCGGCACAGTTTCGCATCGAAATCCGCACCCAGCGCAGACGGCGTCAGATACTCGGTATCGTCGCGGTTGTATTTCGCCTCATAATCGTAAAACCGCGTTTTGGGAATGATCTGACACACGCCGAGCGCCTTGCCATTCAGCGTCGCCACCGTCAGTTCATGGCCGCCGATGTACTGCTCGAATATCACGATTTCGTCGTCCGAAATGCTCGCAGCACTGACGGCAGCATCCATTTCATCCACGGTGTCCACAATGGTCACGCCAACGCTCGACCCGTTGCGCGCCGGTTTTACCACGAGCGGCAAACCAATTTTTTCGGCGATTTCGCGCCACTTTTCGGCCGCACGCCCCGACTGGCGGACCGTTTTGACCTCGGCAACCGAAAGCGTACAGCCACCGGGCACGGGCACATGCGTCTGCGACACCAGCGTCTTGGCGATCGTCTTGTCCATGCAAATCGCGGCCGGCAGCATCCGCACGCCCGTAAACGGAATCCCCGCAAGCGTCAGCATCGCCTGCACCGTCCCGTTCTCTCCGCTGCCGCCATGCAGCGCAATAAACACGCGCTTGTAGCCAAGCGAAAGAAATTCCTGCATCCGTTCCGGACGCCAGTCATACGTATCGACCGCTATCCCCTCTCCACGAAGCGCCTCAGCAATATTATTCCCCGACTGAAAACTGATTTCGCGCTCCTCGCTCTCTCCGCCCAGCAAAACTACCGTGTCGTTCTCTCGTGACATCCTTTGTTTCCTTTATCTTTTTCGAATCCAACGCGCCGATTCCATGCGGCGCAGCCACCAGAATAATCCGTTCACAGATTCCGGCAAATTACACGATTTGCACCGCTTTCCATGTGCCGCACCTCATCCCGCGAACCATCAATACAATTGACAATTCATCGACTTTATTCAACAATAGTGGGTTATTATTCTGTCAGGTCCAACCTGATTCAGACACACGGAGTAACGAATGATTTGCTCGAAATGTGGTAAAAGCAACGAAGATAATTTCAGATTTTGCCAGTATTGCGGCACACCGACCGGCCAGAACGTCTCGTCGGTGATGAAATCTGCGGTGCAGCAGGCAGCGCCGGACATCCCCAAATCGACGGTTTCCACACCTGCCCCAAGCCTTCTGGACGACTGGATTCTGGATGATGTGCAAAAGGATGCCGATGCCCGCGACATCGGTCTGTCCATTCCGGATTCCATGTTCGACAACAACAACCAGCGGCAGGCCGTGGATGACCTCAATGACGATCCGCATGTCACGACCAAAAATGGCCTGATTTCGGTGCCACAGCCGCTGCCCGATTCCGCGCTCCAGCAGCTCGGTGATCTCCCCAGAATCTGCGACGAATGCGGCGAAATCGTCCCCGAAGGCCACAAATTCTGCGGCAACTGCGGCAAAAAATATGAACCGGTATCCGAACGGGAACTCGCCGATGCCGCCCGCGAATACGAGAATAACACCAGGCGAGTCGTCAGCCGCGTCAATTTCCTCGAGCAAAATGTCCCGCAGCAGGCAACCGCAAATATGCTCATGTTCTCGTTGTTCCACATCAACGACGACGGTTCGCGCGGCGACGATATCCCCATTATTGAAGGCGACAACATCATCGGACGTTCATCAAGCCCCGCGCTCAACGGCGACAGATTCATCAGCCCCAAACATGTCCGCATCACATGCCACGGAAACACCGCAACCATCGAGGACTGCGGCAGCCTCAACGGCACTTTCCGAAAACTCAATAACGAAAGCATCACGCTCAACGACGGCGACACTTTCAGAATCGGCGAGGAATTGCTCTGCTACGCACACGGAAAATCCACACAGCCCATTCTCGCTCCCAGAACCGGCGACGACACCAAACTCCTCGGCGGCCCCGAATCCGTTGGATGGGGCTATATCAGCAGCATCCTCGGCCCCTATTCCGAGGGAGATGTCTACAGGCTCTATTCCTCCACCGTAACGCTCGGACGAACTTCGGCTGATATTCTCTTCCCGCGCGATGGCTTCGTTTCCAGCAGACACGCGTCTCTGCGCGAATCCTCCGAAGGCGCCATCCTCACCGATCTCAACAGCTCAAACGGGACTTTCATCAAGCTCAAAAAGCCCATCACCGTCACCGATACGATTTGCATTCTCATCGGCAATCAGCTGCTCTGCCTCGCCCCAATCCGGCAGTGGTAATCAAATCCTGTATTTATCAAGGCCTCCCGGCCGTCCGCAAATAACCATCCATCCACAGGTTAAAGGAGTCATCATGACCGAAGAAAAAAAATCCGACGAAGTCCAGCAAACCGAGCCCGAAAAAAAGGAAGACAACGGCCCGCTGTTCGATGGAACGCTCTTTGTTTCTCCCCATATCGACTATTTCCAGAATGGGGATGATTTCTTCGTCTATCACAATCTCTACGGCTATATCCTCAAGATGAGCGAGGATTTGGTCGATTTCCTGGAGTTCTTTAATGATGGACCAAAAAATGCGGACGAAATGTTCGCACAGTTCGGGGAAACCTTTGGACGCGACACGCTCAACGAATTCCTGTCGATCTTCAGGACGCTGGCATGCCTGCTGCCCGACGACGAATATGAGCCCAAAAAGACCCACGATATGTTCCCCACAACTGCACGCTGGATCACCGTCGACCAGACCGATCCCAACGCCATTGTTATCTACGCTTTCGATACACAGGATCAAAAGAGCATTATAAAAATCACCCTCGATGCCTGGGAATCCCGTCTGTGGGCACGCCTGAAAGGCGACAAATCGGTCGGTGAAATCGCCGAAGAAATGGCAGCCGAAGACAACGCACTCGCAGCCGAAGTCGAAATCCGCATCGCTGCAGCACTCGCACTCTGGTCCCACTGCTCCGTTCAGGCCGTCAAACTCTCCCCCGAACCCTGCGCCAACGTTAAAGGCCGCCGCTTCGGCGTCCCGCCCTATCTCATCTCGACCATGCCCTATCAAAAGGTGACGGCAGATGTCCGCACAAAAGTGGATGAGCAGGGCAACATCATCGAGAAATACGAAGAACCGCTGCGCTGCAAACCCGCACAGATGGAAATCATCCCCATCGACGACAAAGCCCTTGAACTCGACCGTGGCTGCGCTCGCCTCGCCTCTCTGCTCGCCGCGCCGCACGCCGTACTCAAAGGCCGCTCCTATGGTCAGGCCGTTTATGACGCCATCACACAGTATTTCCCCATCACCGGCGAAAAATGCAAAGTGCTCGAAGTCGGCGGCGGTATGGGCGATACCGCGCGCACCTTTATTCAAACATGCGCCCAAAACGTGCCCGACACCGAAATCGAATACACCATCTTTGCCCCCGATAACGCGAATAACGCAGATCTCCTCAAAAAAGTACTCGCCGACATCAAAAACATCAAAATCGTCACAGGCGATATCGAAAAAATCGCCGAAATCCTCGACGGCGAAAAATACGATATCATCTACTCGGATGAATACATCGCCAACCTGCCCTCGATAAACGTCCGAAAGATGTCTCTGGGCGGCGGCAGTGACAAGGATGACGACGAAGAAGAAGATGAAGAGGACCGTCCGGATGATGGCGAGCGCGAGCTCAAACCCGCACACGCCGCAGCCGACAGCAATAAAATTACATTCATCGGCGAAGGCGATGCCGTCCAGCTCATCTTCAAATACAAACTCAAACTCTACGACGCTCCCGAAGATTTCATCCTCAATTCCGGTTCGCTCCGGCTGCTCGGAAACCTCGCCAAACTCACGTCGTTCAACTCGCAGATGTTCATCGTCGAATTCGGCGAGGATATCAAATATCCCGTTCAGACACTCGAAGACGGCAAAATCACCTATTCACAGCAGTTCGGAATTCTCAAGCAGGCCGCCGAAAAACTCGGTTTCAAAGCCCGTTCGAGCTACTGGATGGAAGAAATTGATATCGACCGCGACATCAAAATGTTTGCCACAACGCGATCGCAGTTCAAGGCCATTCGCCAGATGCTGGCCGATCACGGCGTCGAACTCGAACGCCGCCCCTATTCCGAAGACGAGTTCAAAGCGCTGCTCGAAAAAGCCGGCCGTTCCAACGTTGTCGAAATCAACTACGAACCCGCCGAAGACCGCATTTCCGGCCTCGTTCCTCATGCATACAAAATGCTCCGGGTCTATAAGGAACTCGAATTCTAGTTGTGTTTTGGGGCGCGCGCTATGGGGCTGTGCCCCATACGCGCCGCGGTGACGGGCTATTGCGGCATCGCCGCAATACGCCCGCACTTTTCTTTCTATCTTTGGGATAACCGATATGGCAGACGATAATACAAAAAAATTAGAATCCGATTTCTCTGAAACAAAAGACTCCGGCGAAACAAGCGATTCCTCAAAGGCCAGTGATTCCGCCAACAATCCCATTCGTGCCGTCGTCAAAAAACACAACGCGCTGCTCACTTTTGCCATCATTCTCTACATCTTCACGCTGCTTCCCATCATTGCTGCCGCTGTCTATATCTTCTACGCACAGGACCCCAACCTGCTCATCGCTATCGGCACCGCCTGCGGCGGTATCCTGTTCGTCGCTGCCGCTGTCTTTGTCCGAAAACACGATCTCTATTTCTATAAAAAGAATATCGTGACCGCAATCCTCGAAGAAAAACTCACCATGAGAAAATATATCTTCGACAATGCCCGGACGACGACCTATCTCAAAGATATCTGTGACAAATCCATCTATCCCAACCCGCCTGCAGTCGGCGTCAGCGATTGCTTCAAAGCCAACTATCACGGTGTCGAATTCAGCTTCTACGATTTCGATATCCACTCCGACGGCAACATCGCTTCGCTCAACTGGATGGGACAGCTCCTCGTGATGACGCTCAACAAGCCCACCGACAGCCTCATCATCCTCACATCCAAAACAGACGGAACCGATTTCGACAATATGTTCACCATCACGACGGGAGCTCGCCCCATCGCCGATTCCGACAAAGTGGATGTCGATAATCCCTATACCCTCACCGATCTCACAGACAGCGAAGCCGTCAAGACAGCCCTCGTCAAACTCAAATATTCGGCACAGTCAAAGGTTTCCATCGCTTTCTCCTACACCCGTATGTACCTGTTCATGGAAAACATTTTCGATCCATTCGAGCCCAACCTTTCCAACCATTCCCTGGACCAGGTCGCTGAAACCCTGCGGCACGAACGCGAACTGCTGCTCTCAGCCATCGATCCGCTCATCGAAGCCGATATCGTGAAATAACGGCCGACCGGGAGAATTTCTATGGCTTCTTATATCGTTCTGGCCAGAAAATGGCGGCCACAGACTTTTGCAGATTTGGTTGGACAGCAGCATGTCGCCGTCACACTGCAAAATGCGATTGCCCAAAATCGCGTGGCACACGCATTTTTGTTCACAGGATCACGGGGTGTCGGAAAAACCTCAACCGCACGCATTTTTGCCAAGGCACTCAACTGCGCCAAAGCCCCATGCCACGAACCATGCAACGAATGTGACAGCTGCCGCGAGATCACCGAAGGCCATTCGATGGATGTCATCGAAATCGACGGTGCATCCAACCGCGGCATCAACGAAATCCGCGAAGTGCTCGATGCCGTGCGCTATGCCCCCAGCCGCGACCGATATAAGATTTACATCATCGACGAAGTGCACATGCTCACCACCGAGGCGTTCAATGCGTTGTTAAAAACGCTCGAAGAACCGCCTCCGCATGTCATCTTTATTTTCGCAACCACCGACCCCAACAAGATTCCCATCACCATCGTCAGCCGTTGCCAGCGATACGATTTTAAACGCATACAGACAGCCGATCTGGTCGCGCATCTGGACCACATTGCCAAAGCCGAAAACATCGCATTCGAAAGCTCGGCACTGAATCTGATAGCACGTACAGCCCGCGGCGGCGTTCGCGATGCGCTCAGCGCGATGGACCAGATTATCGCGTTTTCGGAACAGCCAATCACCGGCGAACGCGCCGCCGAAGTGCTGGGCGTCGCAAGCCGCGAAACGCTGATGAAAATGGTCGAATCGCTGATTCGGCGCGATGTTCCCGGCGTGCTGTCGTGCATCGAACACGTCGATCACTACGGCCAGAATCTGTCGCAGTTCGCATTCGATTTGCTCGAGTTTTTGCGGGATGTTACCGTACTCTGGGCATCGAACGGCAAAGCCTCCATGGAACTCAATCCACAGGAACAGCAAATCGCCAAATCATGGCTGCCGCTCACGTCTTTCGACCGGATGCAGCGCATGTTCAATATCTGGTACCAGACCTCCGAACTGCTCCCCAAAAGCCTTTCACCGCGATTGGTTATGGAAATGGCAGCCATCAGGATGTGTCAGGTCGAAACCGTCGTCCCGCTCGACACCATCGTGCGAAAAATCGACGCCATTGCAAGAGCTTTGGGCAATTCCCCCAATCTGGGACCAGAGGCTCTGGATCACGTTCAGGCCTATCTCAAATCACATGCACTGGGTCCCGACATCGTTCAGGACGAAAAAAAAAAATCCGGAGCAGTGAGTCCTGAGCCGCAGGATATTGCTAATAACGACAGATACTCCGCAGCAGACGATATCCAACCGGCAACAACCAGCGCTGCACCAAATTCCGTACAACCCCAGGCAACAACCGCACCAAAGCCTGCGCCGGAACCTCCAAAACCTGCGCCGGAACCTCCAAAACCTGCGCCGGAACCTCCAAAGCCTGCGCCGGAACCTCCAAAGCCTGCGCCGGAACCTCCAAAGCCTGCGCCGGAAC
>CAMKRB010000095.1 GCA_946415045.1 uncultured Myxococcales bacterium | reverse complement strand
GGCTATTTTATTGATTTGCATATAGAAGTTGATCCCTCGATGAATGTTCTCGATGCGCATGAAATCAGCGAACGCGTTGAAAATGAAATTATCAGTGATTCAAACAATATTGTTGATGTTATCGTTCATATTGAACCTTATATGAAACTGGTTACAAATACGCCTAAAACGAATCCGGAAACGACTCAGTCGATGGAGCAGGTGTCATGAATCTCATCGACTTTTTCACACATCATCCAAATGTAGTGGTGGCATTCTCCGGTGGCATTGATTCAGCTTTTTTGCTTTATATGGCAAAAAAATATACACACAATACTCATGCAATTTATATCAAAACAGCATTTCAACCTGCATTTGAACTCAGGGATGCATGCGATTTTTGCAAATTATATGAAATACCTCTGAATGTCGTAGAACTGGATATATACAATCATACCGAGATACTTGCCAATCCGGTTGACCGTTGCTATCACTGCAAACGCGTGATCTTCGAAAGAATATGCAAAGAAGCAAGTGCATATCCTCATGATGTTATTCTGGACGGGACCAATGCAGACGATGACGAGAACGACCGGCCCGGCATGCGGGCATTAAAAGAACTGAACATTTTATCTCCGCTCAGGTTATGCGGCATGACCAAAACTATGATACGCGAAGCCGCGAAAGACGCAGGTATTTCATTATGGAATAAACCGTCCTATGCGTGTCTTGCCACGCGGATTCCACATGGCGAGTGTATTACAAAAGAGAAACTGGAAAGAACGGAGATTGCAGAAAACTATTTGATGGATATGGGGTTTAAAGATATCCGGGTGCGTTGTATAGGAAATACGGCAAAAATTCAGATATCGGCCAGTGACTTTTTGTCGTTCGTCGAAAATCGAAGAAGAATTTTCGATGTATTGCAAAAATACTATTCATCCGTAACGCTTGATCTAAAGGCACGCGATGAATGATTGGATTTACTTCTATGGTAATTTTTATTTCAGGCAGAATCAGTGATACGGAGGATAAATATGAAAACGCTCTATTTGGAATGTCAGATGGGGGCGGCAGGAGATATGCTCACCGCCGCGCTTCTGGAGCTTTTTGATAATCCGCAGGAAGTGGTCGATACATTCAATAAATGGGGAATTCCGGGCGTTGAATACCATCTGGAATGTACAGAAAGCCACGGTATTCGGGGCACGCGGATGCATGTTCATGTGAATGGTGTCGAGGAACACTCGCACGATGTGCTGGATTGTGCACATGCACATGTTCATCACGAGCACGAGCATCACGAACACGAGCATCACGAACACGAGCATCACGAGCACGAGCATCACGAGCACGAGCATCACGAGCACGAGCATCACGAGCACGAGCATCACGAACATGCGCATTGCCACACATCCCTTGCGGATATCCATGCGATAGTGGATAAAATTTCGGTCGAGCCAGAGGTTCGTGCGGATATCATGTCGGTTTATAAATTGCTGGCAGAAGCAGAAAGTGCGGCGCACGGAGTCACAGTTGAAGAAGTGCATTTTCATGAAGTAGGAAGTATGGATGCTGTCGCGGACATCGCGGCGGTTTGCTATCTCCTCCATCAGCTTCATCCGGATGAAATCGTCAGCTCTCCGATCCACGTTGGCAGTGGTCATGTGCATTGTGCGCATGGCGTTTTGCCGGTTCCTGCGCCAGCGACAGCGTGGCTGCTTCGCGGTATTCCCTGCTATGGCGGGGATGTTCGGGGGGAGCTTTGCACGCCTACGGGGGCGGCGCTTATTCGGCATTTTGCGATATCCTATGGGCCGATGCCCGAGATGCGCATCGCAAAAATTGGCTATGGTCTTGGGCAGAAGTCTTTTGAGTGTCTGAACTGTGTGCGTGCCTTTATTGGGCAATGCGATGAACCATCGGAAAAAATTGTTGAATTTTCATGCAATATCGATGATGTGACACCTGAAAGCCTTGCATTTGCTCAGGCAAGGCTGTTTGAGGCGGGCGCTCTGGAAGTCTATACAACTTCTGTGACGATGAAAAAGTCACGTTCCGGCTTTGTTCTGACGGTACATGCGCCACTGTCGCTGAAAGTTCAGATGCTCGAAACCATTTTTAAACATACGACGACCATTGGCATTCGCGAGACCATTTGCCATCGTTACAGGCTCGAACGGCAAATGGAGACGCGCACGACGCGGTACGGCGATGTCCGTTTGAAAATATCCAGGGGGTATGGTGTGGAGCGCCGAAAATTTGAATACGAAGACATGGCTCGCATTGCGCGTGAGCAGAACATATCGCTCGAAGATGTGAAAACTATTTTGGAAGGAGATTAGAAATGGCGTGTTTTATTGTTCCGGCAACTGGTGCAGTGATTTCTCATGTCTGTGCCAAATGCTGTACAAAAAAGGATTCTGAATCCCATACACAGAATCACATTGCATTTTCAACCAAATTGGGATGGCTTACGAAGCTTTTGGGTGGAGGGGCATTTCTTCTTGCGTTTGAGCACATCTGGCATGGCGAAGTCGTGCCCTGGTTCCCGTTTTTAACCGCAACAGCAAATCCGACTGATACTGCAGAAATGCTGCATGAAATGGCAACATCAGGTACAGCCATGCTTTTGCTTTGTTTAGCGGTCTGGGGTGTGATGCTCGCGGTGGTGCATTATCATGAAACAAAGGCAATCACAGTCGAGGAGAAACCATGACACTATTATTGACGTTGTTTGCGGCTGTGATTTCGACTTTTGTATGGTACAGAAATGCGCCCAAAGATATCTATCGCATCCGGACATTGTGTTTCATGTTTTGGGGAGCATCCCTCATGTGGCTGGTCGATGCTGTCGTAGAGTACATTGAGGCCAGGGCATCCTATTTTCGTCCGGAGCCCATCGAAATGCTCAACGATGCATTCCTTGGACTTTCGGTGATTGCACTTGCAGGCGTCGTTTGGATCGTCGATCTCATCATCCATGATCCCAAAAAGGTTATCAAAAATGATATTGTGAAGTCACATTCCCAGGATACTTCGGAACAGTCATCGCACGCTGATCCTACGGAGGCATCGGTATGACCCGGAATTCATCCTGGCTGAAAACAGCTCGAATCATTCTTGCAGCACTGATGTTTGCTGCAGTAACAATCCTGTTTCTGGATTTCACGGGGCTTGTGCATGTTTGGCTGGGATGGACTGCCAAAATACAATTTTTGCCGGCATTGCTGGCACTGAATTTCGGCATTGTCATTGTCATGCTGATTGTAACGGCTGTATTGGGCAGAATCTATTGTTCGGTGGTTTGCCCGATGGGAATCATGCAGGATATCATTGCCTGGTTCAGTACGCGTTCTAAAAAGAAGCGTCAAAAGTATCATTATACAAAAGCAAAGAATATACTGCGATATATTGTTTTGGGCGTGTTTGCGGTTTTGATGACAGCCGGTCTGAATTCTATAGCCATTCTCATTGCTCCATACAGTGCATATGGCCGGATCGCGCAGAATTTGTTTGCCCCAGTTTACCGTGCCGGAAATAATCTGTTGGCATATATTGCAGAACGAATGGACAGTTATGCATTTTATCCGACAGAGATATGGATAAGGAGTCTTTCTACATTTATCCTGTCACTCATTACCATCGCGGTCATTGGTGTGCTTGCATGGCGGGGAGGACGGACGTGGTGCAATACCATTTGTCCCGTCGGCACGCTGCTGGGATTCATATCCAAACATGCGCTGTTTAAACCAGTGATTGACAAGGACAAATGTGTACATTGCCATGCATGTGAAAAGCGTTGTAAAGCATCGTGTATAGACAGTGAACATCAGACGATCGATGCGAGCCGCTGTGTGGCTTGTATGAATTGCATCAGCAACTGTCATATAGGAGCGATTCAGTATAAAATGACGTGGTTTAATAAGAAGACCTGGTTTAAAAATCGTTCTGAGCAGTCTGATGAAAACAAGTCACATGAATGCCCGGATTCCAGCGCAAATGAAGCGAGTCAAACGAATACCGAATCAGCGGAGGTTTCGACGGCTCGCCGTGGATTTATCCTGTCACTGCCGGCGTTTGCGTTGTCTTCGGTCGCAGCAGCCCAGGACAAGCTCACGGATGGCGGCATGGCGGTTCTGAAACCTCGCCAGCAGCCGGATCGTGGCGAGTTTTCTTTGGTTCCAGCTGGTTCCGGGAGTTATCGCAATCTCACGACGCGGTGTACGGGATGCCAGCTTTGTGTTGCCAATTGTCCCAATGGTGTATTGCGCCCCGCATCTTCTCTCCGTCATCTGATGCAGCCGGAAATGGGGTTCGACAAAGGATTCTGTCGTCCGGAGTGCACGCGGTGTTCGGAGGTTTGTCCAACGGGAGCCATTCAACGCGTCAGCCCTGCCGAAAAGTCGAGTATTCAGATTGGGCATGCGGTTTGGGAAAAATCCATTTGTCTGTCATCGTCTGAAGGCACCAAATGTGGAAACTGTGCTCGCCATTGTCCGAACGGTGCGATTGAAATGATAGAAATCGACGGTCCGAATGGTGAGAAAGTGGAAGTCCCGTCGATCGATGACGGGCGTTGTATTGGGTGCGGTGCGTGTGAATATGTTTGTCCGGTTCGTCCAATCAGCGCCATTCATGTCGTTGGTCATGAAGTTCATACGGAAATATAGGTTCAAAAGGGAAGGCTATGAGCGAAGAACAATATAACCGTCGTGATTTTCTGAAGATAGCGGGCACAGTGACAGCTGCGACAGCGGTCACTCTGGCGGGATGTTCCGGCAAAGAGCGGTTTTCCAGAGGCGGGACGATGGAATTGCCGACTGGAGAAATGACCTATCGAACTGCGAAAAATGGTGACCGGATATCGCTGCTTGGCTATGGTATGATGCGTTTACCTACAACGAACAACAAGAGTGCGCTGGAACTCGATGATGAAATTGATCAGGAAATGGTCAATTCGCTCGTCGATGAAGCATTGAAATATGGTGTGAATTATTTCGATACATCACCCGCCTATTGCAAGGGCAGATCCGAGGCATCGCTTGGAATTGCGCTAAAACGCCACCCCAGAGACAAGTATTATATTGCGACAAAACTATCTAATTTTGCCGAAAGTACCTGGAGCCGTGAAGAGTCTATAAAAATATACGAAAAGTCTTTTAAGGATCTCCAGGTAGATGTCATCGATTATATGCTGCTGCATGGCATCGGCATGGGTGAAGACGGCATGAAAGTATTCAATTCAAGATATATCGACAATGGTATACTTGATTTTCTGCTGGAAGAACGCAAGAAAGGAAAGATTCGGAATCTTGGTTTTTCATATCACGGAGATATTGCAGTATTTGATCATGCGCTTTCGATGGATGTTGACTGGGACTTTGTACAAATACAATTGAATTATGTCGATTGGAAACATGCCAAGGAAGTGAACACGCGAAATACAAATGCAGAGTATTTGTATGGAGAGCTGGAAAAGAGAAACATTCCGGCCATCATCATGGAGCCGCTGCTGGGAGGTCGTCTGGCCCGCATAGATAATCGCAAAGCCCTGAACAAGCTCAAAGCAGCGGATCCGGAAGCCACGCCTGCAATCTGGGCAATGCGCTATGCCGGTAATCCCTCCGGAGTTTTGACGGTTCTGAGCGGCATGACATTTCGTGAGCATTTGCGGGAAAATCTGCGCACGTATTCACCGCTCAAGCCGCTTTCCGCGCAGGAACTCGATTTGCTCGAAGATGTCGCGCAAACGATGCTTTCGTACAAAACCATACCGTGCAATACCTGCCAGTATTGTATGCCATGCCCTTATGGATTGGATATTCCGTCGATATTTGTACATTATAATAAATGTATAAATGAAGAAAAATATATCACGGATGAGACGGATAAAAACTATATACAGGCTCGCCGGGAATTTCTGATTGGCTATGATCGCACGGTTCCGCGCCTGCGTCAGGCTGATCACTGTATCGGGTGTAATAAATGTTCGCCGCATTGTCCGCAGCGAATTGATATTCCCGGTGAAATGAAAAAGATAGATCGCTTTGTAGAAATGCTCAAACGACAAGGCGGAACGACAACTGTATAACGGTTTTATATAATAGTTCTTTATTGTTGCGCGGCCTATGCTGCGCATACGGCCTGCGTGAGGCGTGCTATATGAGGCAGAGACACTGTCTCTGCCTCATATACGCCGCTCTGTCGGCTATGTGCTCGCCAGGCGGAGACTGCGAATGAAGACTAGAAAGGCAGGGCAGAGCCGACGTCAGATGTTCGGCCGTTTTTCTTAGGCTGCTGTGGGGTAATAGAGCTGGGATCCGGCACATCGTTGACTTTTTTCGGTTGCTGAGGCTTTTTCACACTGGATGATGGTGTCGGTGTCTTCTTGTTCATCTCGGTGTCTATTTTGGCAACCGCGATATTCCATGCCGAGAACAATTTGGCCGTTGCCAGATTGATGCTCGTTTTTCGGTTCATCTGGTTGATGCGTTCCTGAGCCTGGTTGAGCTGTTCGGTTGCTTTTGCAGCTGCAGCTGCAGCCTGGTTGGCAGCATTGAGTGCGTCGTTTGCAATGGCTTCCTGGGCTTCGAGTTCGGCAGTATCAATTGGGGCCGGGACCGGTGCTGTTGCAACTGGCGCAGGTGCTGGTTCTGCAGGGGGCTGCTGATTGGATCTGCCCATCACGAATGCGATGAGGGCTATCACGAGGATGGCTGCAAGTCCAATGACGATGTAATTGCGATGATCCTTGCTTTTGGCAACTGTTTTATAGTCGTTTGGCTCGGTGCTCGTGCGATATGTTTTTTTCTTTTGCCAGGCTGCGATGTATTTATTCTCGTCACGCAGCGAGTCATCGATGCATTTATGGATATCTTCGAGTACCTGGATGGCTGAATGATAGCGGTTAATCGGTGATTTCGCGCACAGTTTGAGAATGATGTCAGCAATTGCCGGCGGAATAAAGCCTGGCACTTCGAGGGGATCGTTGACCTGTTTGTAGGCGACTTTCATATAGGATGTCGCGTCGACTGCAACTTGTCCCGTCAGACACTCCAGATATACCAGACCCACAGCGTACAAATCGCTTTCGATACTGGCCGGCGTATCACCGGTAAAGAGCTCGGGGGCCATATAGGAAGGTGTACCGCGGATCACGCCCTTTTGTGTCATCATCGATTTGTTGGGAATTGCGCTCAAAACGGTCGCAATACCGAAATCGAGGACGCGGATTTCGTAAGGCGGTGGCGAGTCGAAAACCATGATGTTGCCGGGTTTGATGTCGCGGTGAATGATACCACGGCGGTGTGGTTCATCCAGTGCGCCGAGCAGCTGCTCGATAATACCGGTTGCATAATTGAGGGGGAGCGAACCGTAATTTTTGATGAGATCGGTGAGCGTGAGCCCCTCGACAAATTCGAGGATCATGCATGGGATGCCATGGAACAGACCGTAATCCATACATTTGCGGATGTGCTCGTTGTCGAGCGATGCGATCATGGCTGCTTCGCGATAGAACCGTTTGATGGTGAGCAAGAGCTCGTCCTGATCGAATGTGGTCGGTATGCGCATGACCTTGATCACGACATGGACATCATCTGCAATACGCCATCCTTCATAAACGAATGCATTGCCGCCTACGCCCAGCTGATTGCCGACGCGATATCGATCCGAGAATTCACCTTTATCGCCGACCAGTTCCAGAAATTCCGGATCGGATGAAATCGTTTCCCAGGTGCCTGTAATCTTTGCAAAAGACCCCGTCTGGAGCGGCAACCAGTTGCCGGACATGTGGTCGGTTGCAAGGCCGGAACCTGTGACACCTTTCATAAAAGGTGGCAAATCCGCAGATGGTGAAGGATATTGCTTTGTATCTGAGCTGTTTGGATTAACGTCTGTCATGTGATTCCCCAGATGAGAAGCTTCTTGGGTGAACTGATATTTTGCGCGGAATTTGCGCAAAATATCCCTATAACGATTTTATCATAATTTATTCAAAATTTTGAATGTATTTTTAGTCGTTCGCCTCAATCATGTGAACTGGTGCAAAAGGTTAGGCTATGTTTAACCAGTGTGGATACAGCGTTACCCCGATATGTGTGAGGTACTGGCGAAGTGCGCCGAGCATCGAGCGTCGAGTTTGCCAATGCGTACTCGTGGCTCATCGCTCATCGCTCGTGGCCGCAAAGCAGACAATCTTACTTTTTCATATCCACGATCGTTAAACTGAGCCAAAGGTTAATAGCCTTTAATCATGACAACCCGGGTATCAATGCCGACTTCACGTGTGCTGTTTGAGATGATGCCTGTACAGAATTTGTCCTGAACATCGACGACAATGACCTCGCCGATTTTGCGCAATGGGAGATCATTTGTGGTGTATTCCCGATCACCGTAGATATCGTCGAGATTGTCCTGTTCCGGAAATACCGGAGCCTGAGGGGGACGTCCAAGTACCCAGCTTTGTTCATCATCGCGTTCGATTTCGCCGTCTCTTGGATCCTTGTTGTCGTCATCATCTTTGGATTTCTTTTTCTCTTCGGTGTATTGAGTCTGAGTATCCTCGCCTTTTTCGAGCAGGTTGAGTCCCTCGCGCTGTTCAAAGATGACCCATCGATTGCCCTGTGCGACGCCGTCTTCGGTGCCGCGATTGATGATCACGTATTGCTCGGCTGAAATCTGTGTGATGATATCAATGCTGTCGATGATGCGCCCTTCCATGCTTTTGGTGTTCGTGGCGCGATCAAATTTATAGACCAGATCTTCGTTTGGAATAATGATGTCGCCGCGGGAAATTTCACGACTGGCCTGTGTGATGCGAGCGGTTGAGAGCGTGTCGGTGTGGTGATCGATGATTTCGAGCGATCCCAGGCGGATGAGTTTATAGGCCATAGGATCGCCATCTTCGTTGCGCACAGGTTTGGATTCGGAGAAAATGGTGAATTTCTGTCCGACGGAAACTTTCTTGCGCATTTCGATATCGACCCAGTCGACCTGCACATCATCGTTGGCCGTGATCATGTTTTTTTCCTGGTCTGAAAACAGGATGTGACCACGTGTTTCGGGCAGTTTCGAGAGGTAGATGCCTGGGACCATAATCATCCCGCGGCTTTTGGCCGATGTCGATTTGAATTTGGGCGATTCGATGGGTGGGGCAATGGATATCGCATTGTCGGACTGGGGGCCGAGATAGATGGTGTCGCCCGGGTAAATCCAGTGCGGATTGGTGACTTGTGGATTATAGGACCACAACGCCGGCCACATCAGAGGATCGCTCATATATCTGGCACTGAGATCCCATAGTGTGTCGCCCGAAACGACGGTGTGCGTTTCGGGATCGCTGGATTTGGGGTTGGCCGGCGTCTGTGACTGCTGCACAAGGGATGTGTTCTGACCCTGAACTTTTGCAATGCGATCGTTATTGCTCACACTGAAATTGCTGCCACTGCTGCTGGTGTTGCTGCTGCCCGATGTTCTCTGTGCATACGAGCCTTTTCCGAGCTTGTCCTGCGCAAACGATGTGCTGCAAAAGCCGATAACAGCCACAGCCAAAACTGAGATTTGTAATGTTCGCAACATGTTGGTTCTCCGTATACAGCTAAATCCGCTCACTGTAATGTTTCGTATTTTTCCTTGCCAATTCGGGCCGCTTCGGTACCGGGATAGGCTTCCATCAGATAGCGCAGCATTTCCCGTGCAGAATCCAGCTTGCCAAGTTTCTGATAGGTCAGTGACACTTTCAGCAATGCATCAGGGACCTTATTTTCGTTTGGATATTCCTGGATGATTTTGTGAAAGAAGCTCGCTGCTTCATGATACAGACCTTCACCGTAATAGCATTCGCCGATCCAGTACAGCGCATTGTCCACGTAAGAAGTGTCGGGTTTGGTGGCAAGGAACTTCTCAAAACGCGCGCGCGCTTCAACAAAATTCCCCTGCCTGTAGTAATCGATGCCTTCCTGATAGAATGTCATGGGTGATGCGACTGTATTCGTATCGGCCGAGGTGTCCCGGTTGGAGGAAGAAGGCAGTCTGTCGTTTGTAACGACGTTGTCGTAGGCTTTGCGCGGTCCAGATCCTGCCTGTGCGTTGGTTTTGGGTGAGGATCCGAAGTAGGTGCGCTTTTTATCTTCACCAATGATGATTTCCTGATAGACATCATCGTCCTGTTCAGCTGGCAGAACTTTTTGATAATTTGAAGAAACAGACGATGCATCGGGTTCGATTTTGACGACTTCGCGTGAGGCAGATGACGTCCGGCGCGACAACAGCGAGATCGTTTCGTCCAGCTGAGATACGCGTTTTTCGAGTGCGGCGATTTTGGTCTTGTGCCTGAGCTGAGCCGCTTCGAGATCATCAATGCGTCCTTCGAGCATGATGCGATCGCGTTCGCTCAGACCGCCGTTTTGTGTTGCGCAGCCCATCATCAGCAGCGCCATACTCATCCATAAGAACTTTGGCATAAATGGTTTGCTCCAAAAACAATCCCCATAACCCAATACTGTTAAATCATAAAAACCAGGTTATGGCATATTTTTGAGTTTTTGGACGCAACAAGTGTCTGGAATGCAAATAGAACAAATCAAAAATGCAGGAAATCTATACCTTTACTACAGTTCTATTTCGGACGGCTTGCGCCGTAAGCACATTTTTTTCGCGG
>CAMKRB010000094.1 GCA_946415045.1 uncultured Myxococcales bacterium | reverse complement strand
TGTAAACGCATTCGACGTCACGGCGTGGTTCGCGTGATTTGTGAAAATCCGCGCCATAAACAGCGTCAGGGCTAGAATTTAGGAGGATTGCCGCATGGCACGTATTGCTGGTATTGATTTGCCGCGCCGTAAACGCATGGAAATCGCTCTGACGAGCATCTATGGAATCGGAAGAACACGCGCAAAGCTCATTTTAGACGAAGCAAAAGTTCCTTATGAACGCAACAGTGATGATCTCACGGAAGCCGAGATTCGCGCGATTCGTGACGTTATCGATGCGCACTATCAGGTCGAGGGCGATTTGCGCCGTCTCGTTCGTATGAATATTAAACGGTTGATGGATCTGGGCTGCTATCGTGGTCTGCGCCATCGTCGTGGTCTGCCCGTCCGCGGTCAGCGCACCAAGACGAATGCCCGCACGCGTAAAGGTCCAAGCCGCGTCGCTGTGAAAAAGAAAAAATAATTTAACGTGCATTAACGTTTGCTGAATAAGAGGAACTACAGTGGCTAAAGATTCGAAAAATAGCAGACGTGCTGTTAAGAAGCACGTCAAGAAAAATGTTCCGAGCGGTGTTGCCCACATCCGTTCGACTTTCAATAATACCATCATCACCATTACCGATAACAACGGTGAGGCTGTTTCATGGTGCACCTGCGGAACCAAAGGATTCAAAGGTTCCCGTAAGTCCACGCCGTTCGCAGCTCAGGTTGCCGCCGATGATGCCGCTCATAAAGCCATGGATCACGGAATGCGCTCGATCGCCGTTTATGCAAAAGGTCCTGGTTCCGGTCGTGAAGCCGCTCTGCGTGCACTTCAGGCTGCCGGCCTCAAAGTAACCCTCATCCGTGACGTGACGCCTATTCCTCATAATGGTTGCAGACCGCCAAAACGTCGACGCGTCTAATCCGTTTGTGTTGTAATATTCGTTGTCGCCGGGCATACGAACCCGGCGCTTTATTGTGTGTCACCTGCGAATGCGGAGGAACGCATGCACCGAAATTGGACTGATCTCATCAAGCCAAAAGGCGTCGAGATCGAAAGTGAGACTCATACCGCGACTTATTGCCGTTTTATCTGCGAACCGCTCGAACGCGGTTACGGACAAACCCTCGGCAACGCTCTGCGCCGCATTCTCCTCAGCTCCCTTCAGGGTGCTGCCGTGACTGCTGTGCGTATCGATGGCGCGCTTCATGAATTCATGGCTCTTCCCGATGTAAAGGAAGATGTCACCGTTATCGTCCTGAATATTAAAGAGATGCTCATTAAAACCGATATCAATGAGCCCGTCTGGATGCACCTCGAAAAGTCCGGCCCAGGTCCCGTCCTCGCCGGCGATATCGAAGCGCCCTCCAATATTCAGATTCTCAACCCCGATCTTGTCATTTGCACCCTCGGCGAAGGTGGCCATTTCTCCGCTGACCTCTGCGTCAATACTGGAAAAGGTTACAAACGCGCCGATGATATGCGCGATAGCGAGTTGCCCATCGGCACCATCGCTGTCGATGCCCTCTACTCGCCTGTGACGCGCGTCAACTACACCGTCACTAACGCTCGTGTCGGCCAGCATACCGATTATGACAAGCTCTCCCTCGAAGTCTGGACCGATGGTTCCGTCGCTCCCGAAGATGCTGTGGCTTTCGCTGCCAAAATCCTTAAAGAACAGGTCTCCATCTTCATCAATTTCGACGAAAATATCGTCCCCGTCCAGGTCGTCGAAGAAACTGTCGAAGTCAATTCCAACGAATACCTCGATCGCCCCGTCGGCGAACTCGAACTCTCCGTTCGTTCCGCCAACTGCCTGCAGAATGCCAATATCCGCTTCATCGGTGAACTCGTTCAGCGAACCGAAGCCGATATGCTTAAAACTAAGAATTTCGGCCGCAAGAGCTTGCGCGAAATTAAAGACATTCTCTCCAAGATGGGCCTGACACTCGGTATGACCGTTGACAACTGGGAACCTCCCGCCTGATCATCATTACTTAATAGGGTATTACTATGAGACATCGTAAATCCGGACGTCATTTCAGCCGTCCTACCGCGCATCGCAGCGCTATGCTCGATAATCTCGCAACACAGCTCCTCGAGCACGAAGTCATTCAGACAACCGAACCTAAGGCTAAGGAACTCCGCTCCGTCGTCGATAAACTCATCACGATGGCCAAACGCGGTGATATCCATGCCCGCCGTCTCGCCGCAGCCAAGCTCAATCAGCGCGCTGTCGATCGTTCCGATATCGCCGATTCCAAACAGCACAATTCCGTGCTCAACAAGCTCTTCGATGATATCGCAAAACGCAACGCCAACCGCCCCGGCGGTTACACCCGCATCATTAAGCTCGGCAATCGCCACGGCGATAATGCCCCGATGGTTCGTATCGAACTCGTCGAAAAAGCAGTTCCGGATGCCATTAAGCCCGCTTTCCAGGCTTCCACAGCTTCCGCTAACTAATTCTTTGAAGCCGCGATTTCCTTTTCGCGGCTTTTTTTTTCGCTCGCTATCGCCCCGCGGCGATACGCTCGCGCAAAACGGCTATTTGCTTTCGCAAATACGCCGTTTTTTTCTGTCGCTTTTTTTGCATTTCACGGAACGTTCTATGGTAAAATCTGCGTTTTGTATTTGAAGTCTCTTTGTGGAGCACCGCATGATTTTCCCCTTTTTACATCGATATAAACGACTTCCGGTGATGCGTTCAGGCATGACGCTCATCGAAATCCTGATCGTCGTCGTTTTGATCGCCAGCATGATGACCCTCGCCATGATCGGCATGGGCATTATCGGACGTTCAGATGTACAGGGATCTGCGCTTAAATTCAGCTCCATGATTCGCTATACGTTTAACCTTGCTGCAACTTCTAATCAGACATTGCAGCTTAAAATCGATTTCGAAAACAGTAAGTTTACAGTCGAACGCCTCGACGTATTTGGTGGATTGAGTGAAGAGGCTTTGCGCGGTGATACGCTTAAATCCGTGCAGAGCGGCTCTGTTTCAAAACGTGAATCCCGCGCTCAGCGCCTGGACGATGAAGATGCCCGTTTCGGTTCTTTATCCCGTACGCCTTTGGATGATATCCTCATTTCTGAAGACAATTCCAAACTCGATGATGAAGTGTATTTCGTCGGTTTGATGACTTCTCACCATGATGAATTGCAAACCGATGGCATTGGTACGATCAATTTTTTCGCCAATGGATTCGTCGAAAAAAGCATCATTTACCTCGGCGATGAGTCCGCCAGAGATGGCATGGATGATGGTATTTTCTATTCCATCATCATCAATCCGCTCACCGGACAATCTTCTGTGATTCCCGGAAAACAGGAGATTTCATCCACTTTCTTCGAAGCGGAGGAAGACTGATGAATCGACGCGGATTTACGCTTATCGAAATGATGGTCGCTATCTTTATTCTTGCGACTTCAATGGCTATTTTGCTCGGTACGCAGTCGACGTCGATGCGATTGATGGGGTATGCAAACAACACCTCGGTCATCACGATGCTCACGCGGGCCAAAATGCAGGACATCGAATATGAAGTCCAGCGCACCATCAAAGATGAAGGCGTCAAAGAAGATTACGTCGAGTCCTACGATGGCGATTTTTCTGAAATGGGCTACGATGATATCCGCTGGGAAGCCAAGGTTCAATCCATCGAACTGAGCGACGATGCATCGAATGATTTCGTCGAGAAAGTCACCAATCAGTTGTATGGAACCGGAGATGAAACCGGTACGCTCAGCGGCAATACGACGATTACGCAGTTCCTGCCGATGATGGTCAGTTTTATGCCGACCATCATCAATCAGCTGGGGCAGCGCATTCGTCGCATCACGCTCACGACGACCTGGGATTATCTGGGGGTGGAGCAATCCCTGACGGTTTCACAGTTTGTCGTCATTCTCGAAGCCGACGCCAGTGTGAGCGGTTCTTCAGTTTCCGGCGGCGGTAAGACCGAAGAAGAAACCGAGGGCAACGACAAAGCCTCTCTCGATGCGGTCGATGCAGCGGATAAAGCAAAATCCGGCGGCAGCAACTCTGGTGGCAATAAATCCGGCGGAAATTCCGGTGGCAATAAATCCGGCGGAAATTCCGGCGGCGGCAATAAGGGCGGTTCCAACCGTTCCTCTGGAAAATAGGGGGACGGCATGGTTACCTTTGGGTTATCGCGCTTTGCGCATCAAAATGGGCATGTGGCGTATTGGCGCGCACGCGGCAATAGACACATGCGCGGCGCGTATCGGACGCAGTCCGATAGCGGCCGCAGCCATACAAAAAAAATATTCAGAACCGGCATGACGCTTATCGAAGTCATGATTACGGTTTCGTTGCTCGCCGTTGTGATGGCGCTGGCGTGGGGATCGTATTCGATTGCCGTGTCGCACCAGCAGCGCGTTCAGGATATCAACGAGCGGCTTCATGGCGTTGAACAGGCGGTGAATCGCATCGTGCGCGATATGTCGACGGCTTTTATGACAAAGCACGGCTATGATGAATCGCAGGCGGAAGTCCGCTATAAGACTGGTTTTTTGGGCGAGCGCGATCGCGTCGATTTTACGAGCATGGGCTATGTCCGCATGTTTCGTAACGAGAAAGTCGGGGATCAGAGCGAGATTTCGTATTATATAAAGGATATGCGGAATGACGACGGCGACCTTGAGACGTATCTGGTGAGGCGCGAGCAGGCACCGATCAACGACGATTTTACGCGCGGCGGAACGATTTTACCGTTGCTTGAGCACGTGATCAGTTTCAGACTGCAGTATTGGGACGATGAAAAGGCCGATGTTTCGGTCGGAAGCGATGGCTGGGTCGATACGTGGGATACGGAACATACCGATTATAAGGATCGCTTGCCAAGTCGTGTGAAAATCGAGATAGAGATTGAGGATCCGCTTGGTACGGATACGCCGATGCTCGTTTCGACACAGGCTCAGATTCATTTGACGAAAGCTCTGGATTTTTAGCAAAATGGTGTGAACGTGAACAGATACAGCAAAATAGCCAGAATTTGTGCGGGTTTCTGGCAGACCCTCGACGGCGTGGCGAGCGACCGAAAAAAGTCGTTTAAACGCCGTGGTGTGGCGCTGTTGCTCGTGCTCACCTATATCGTTGTCATGGCTTCGACGGTCTTGGCCGGATTTTTGAACAGCCAGGTCAGTTTTTCGATTTCGGCCAATGTACGCGACGATCTCAAAGCCTATTACAAGGCCAAGAGTGCGCTCAATCTGGGCCGTTTGATGCTGACGTATCAATATGAGCTGGAGCAGGATGAATTCTTTGGCGAACGTTTGCGCAAGTCGAATTTCCAGCTCTATCAAATCATCGATTTGCTGCTCACACCGTTTAAGACCGGAATCGTGAGCGTCGATGTGCCCAATGCCGATCGCACGATTGCAAGCTATAACCTCAAAGAAGCCGGCGTTGATGCGATGGGCGATGAATCGGGCGATTTCAATGTGCGCGTGATGCCCGAAGCGGGACGCATCAACCTGAATAAATTTGCCAATGGCGTCAAACAGAACGACATCTATGAGCTGTGCATGATGGTGGCAAACAGCGAGTTTGACGATTTGTTCAACGCCAGATCGTCGCTGCATTCCGATCGTCTTTCCAGAATGGATCAAATCGCCGCGCTCATCGACTGGGTCGATGCAGACAGCGAGAAAACCTATATCAACAGCGATTGCAAGCTGGAGGAAGCCAGCGGTGATGAATCGGGGCTCTATATCGACCAGCGAAAAAAGTATAAAGTGAAGAATGCCAAGTTCACGACGCTCGACGAATTGTATGAGGTTGCCGGATTTGGTGACGATTTGATGGAGGCATTCGGCGAGACGCTCACCGTTTATCCCGTCGAAAAGATCAATGTAAACCTGGCTTCGGCAAAGGTCATGTATGCGGCGCTGTGCAACTCAGTCGAAATCGATCGTGCAGGAATTGACAGCAGAATCTGGGCTTGTGCGGATCCGACCATTGGTACGCAGCTGCTTGCGCTGTCGATGGCGCTCGAAGGTTATCAGCAGTTCGTCTCAAATCCGATGAATCTGCTTTACCTCTATACAGTCGAAAACGAAACATCGGTGATTCCGGGCGTCGTCCCGAATGGTACTGTCGTTCCGTTCCGGAATATTTCCGAATTCTATAAAGTGGTGAAGGCTCTGACCAGCGATCCCGAATTGCTGCCAAAATTTTTGTTATATTCGCCAACGGCTTATATCATGTTCGGCGACAAGATTCTCACGATGACTGCCGCAGGTCTGGGACTTTCAAATTTGACGTTTAATACAAGTAAGCTATACGCCAATATTACGACGGCCAGCCCCCGGGTATTCAGGGTTGTGGCGACCGGAGAATATGGTGATACCAAACGAACGCTCACAACCGTCATGGACTTTAACGTGACGGGTGGCCAATACCTTTACTGGCGCGAGTACTAATCATGATGCATACGACAATCGGCCTCGACATCGGCAAAAATGCTGTCAGATGCGCTGTTTGCAATGTCGACGGACAAAAAGTTGAAATCGTGACATGTCTGCAGGAGCCCGTCACAGAATCAGGTCTGGGGCAGGCTTTGACTGATATTTCAAAGAAAATCACCGATAGCAGAATCCAAATTGATGCGATCGGCGCAACGCTCGATCCGACGCTGATGCTGTCTGCCCATCGAACCATGCCGTTTAACGATCCGCGTGCGATTGAGCAGGTTCTGCCTCAGTTTTTGGGCGATGTCTGGAACATCGATGACAATGCGCAGGTCGCATTTGATGTTGGCGCTTTTGTTGAGGATAAGTCTGCCGAAGATGCCGATAATAAAGACGGCGATGGCCCTGTCGGTGGTTACGATGTGTACGCCATTCATTATCCGCGCAGCAATATCGCAGAGCTCATCGATCTGTTCAAGGAGAGCAGGATCGATCCGCATGTGATGCTGCCGTCGACCGAAGCCATGTCCTTTGGCATTGGTCCCATCCTGGATGCAGGCAATGGCTGCTGGTGTTTGCTCGATATCGGTGCCGATATTACGACGCTCTATGTCGTATGCGAAGGAAAACTCGCACTCTCTCGCGCCTTTAGAGTCGGAAGCTCGAACATCGACACGGAACTCGCGGCCGCGTTCAAAATCGAACCCGCCGAAGCCCGCAGCATGAAAGAACGCACTGGTTTTGTGGCGGCGCCGGGAAATGAAGCGCTGATGTACCAGCGTTATGTGCAGTCCAGACGGCTTGAGCAATGGGATATCAACCCGGTCGTGATGTCGCAGACCTGTATGCGAGGTCTGAGCATGCTGTTCTCGTCGTTCCGTCAGACGCTCATCAATTTCGCGACCAAAAATCGCATTGAGCCGACCATGCTGTATTTGACTGGAAATGGTGCAAAACTCGTGGGACTGGATGAGGTTCTGGCGCAATTCTCCGGCATTCGGTGCACCCTCGAGCTGCCGCTGTCTGCGAAGCTGAAGCAGAGTTTTAACGATGTCGGAATGGTCCAGAAACTCGGCACAGAGGCCGGGAGAGATAACGTGCTTTCGGCGTTTTCACTGGATGCCGCCTGCGTCGCCAACGCGGCCGCCCAGAATATCGATGGCAAATGCCCTCTCAATCTGCGCCGTGGTGCGCTCGCGCACAAAGGCAGCCTCGCCTTTATTCAGGACAACAAATGGCTTCTGGCTGCGCTCGCTGTCGGCCTCATCGCCATGCTCATCTTTATGACTGTGACCAAAATCGGCATGATCAATGCGGAACACGACCGCATCAAGGCCGCTCTCGAACAGGCAAGTCAGGATGTTTTCGGCAAAAAAATGGTCAAATACAGCGATATCGAAGCCGAATTCAATCAGAGCAAGGGATATGATTTCATCCCCGAAATCACTGCTTTTACTCACTTCAGGTGGCTCTCCGACCAGATTACCATGAATCTCTCCGATGTCGAGCTCGATATCCAGTCGCTCGATATCAACAACCTGCAAAAAACAGTGACGATTCAGGGGGATGTGACCGGAGACGAGGGACTCACAAAATTCCTGCAGCTTTTGGAACAATACGAGTGTTTCCCTGACGAAATCGATATGCCACGAACAAGTCTGGCCAAAGATCGCACACACTTTACCGGTCTGAAAATCCAGGCGCACCACTGCATGGGCAACGGAGGCGACAATGAGTGATTCATCCATGGGCGGAAATTTGACGAAAATGTTCGCCGACAGCTGGGAGCAGATGCCTTCTTCCAAGCGTCTCCTTATCGTCGTCAGTCTCGTCGTCATCCTCATTCTGGGCGTTTATACAGTTTTCAATTCGGTGAACCAGAAACTCAACAAGACCATCGCCGAAACCGAGAACTACCGCAAATCCCTCAACTATATCGCAGAGAACCAGTATCTCTATAAACTCAACCATGCCAAAAAAGAAGCCATGCGACAAAAGCTCATTGCCGCCGATCCAAAGGTCGTCAGCAAGCTCACCAGCATCGCTTCAGGTCTCGGATTCGATGTCTCTGTCTCGCCAAGCGATCCCCATAAAACGAATGACGATTCCGGTACCGAAGAGCAGGAAATCGTCGTCTCGCTCAAAAATGTCGAATACGGCAAAGTGATGCAGTATCTCATCGAAATCAGCCGGCTGGACACCCCCATTTACATGCGCCAGCTCAACCTCACGCGCAACAGCGCACTCACCAGCAGCGATACCAAAATGAATGTCACCGTGACGCTTCTGTCCTATCGTCTCAAGGAACAAAATGCGACGTAAATTATTGATATTACTGGGCATCAGCGTGCTGTCGTCTGTCGTCTTTGTGCTGGCAATCTTCTTCACGCTGCCGTCCGACAAATTCAGGCATTTCGCCGAAAAAACGATCGAGAATCAGCTCAAGCAGAAACAGACGGTCGAGATCGACGATATCTCAGTCAGTCCCCTGCTCAATATCACGGCAAAAGGCTTTAAGATGACGCCCCGGGTTTCGTCCCCTCCGCAGCCTGCACTCGAAACCGAAGACAAGGTTATCAACGACTATTTCTGCGCGTCATCTGTCGAGGAGATCCCGTTTATTATCGACAAAATCACCGTCGATCCTGCGGTCTTCGAGACGATCAAAAAGAAGCCCTCCGGTTCGTTTAAGCTCAACCTCAAAGGCGGCACTATCCAGGGCGATGTCAAAACGCGCGACAAACTCCTCGAGATCGTCGCATCGGGCAAGCAGATTTCGCTCAACGATTTCGCGCTGCTCTCAAACTTTACCAAAATGCAGATCTATGGCGATTTGCAGTTTGATATGCGCGCCGTCATCGCCGGTTCAAAACTCGTCGAGCTCAGCGGAACCGCGCTCTCTGCAGATACGGTCATGTGCCCCAAGCGCCTCAAGCTCAATATTGGCGGCATTCCCTACATCGATCTCCCGTTTACCACATTTGGCAACATCGACGCCGACATCGAAATCAAAAACAACCGTCTCGTCATCAATAAACTTACGTCAGACGGCCCCGACATCAAACTCGAAGTGACCGGAGACGTATCGCTCAAATCGCCGGCCGAACCCAATCCGCGTCTCAACATCAAGGCCGTCATCACGCCCGATGCCAAATGGGTGACAGATAACGATATGAAGGTCCTCTATCAGCTCTGTGAGAAGCACGACGACGGATCCATCCACCTCTCGCTCAAGGGCACGACCAAACGCATCAAACACGATTGCGGCACGCCGATTCCCGAGCCCGTCGAAGCCGTCGCCGCTCCCGAACCCGATAAAGCCGCCGAAAAGCCCGCCGATGCAAAACCTCCCAAAACCGCAGAAAAAGCCGCCGAAAAGCCAGATCCGGATTCCAGTGCCAACGTCGCCGCCCCCGAAAAGAAGGAAAAAAAAAGACTAGACGAAGGTAATACTGTCTATCGCCCGCAAATAGACCGTCGTTCGCGTGACAGCGAATCTGGCGGAATGCGCGACGAAGGCTTCCCGCGCACCCGCGGCAACAACAGCATGGCGCGCCCGCCGCGCCCGAAACTTGGCGATCCTGCCAGGGAGGCCCAGCTCGACCGCGAGATCGAACGCATCGAAGCCGAAAGAGAAGACGCCCTCCGCCGATCCGGCCGTTCCCGCGAACGCATGCCGCGACTCGGCCAGGGAAATCCCGACGCCACAAATTGATCCTTTGCTTTGCTTGCGCGATCTATCGGCCTGCGGCCGATACGATCGCGCCGGCGGCTATTCGCTGCGCGAATACGCCGCCGCCCGCCCTCCCACCCTGTCAGGATGATTATGAACTACAAAAATCGCAGACAAATCCTTCGAAAAACTTCGCCTTCCGGCCGGATTCTCATCCTCTCGGCTTCCCTTGTGCCTCGCAACTATGCCGCAAATACATACGATTTCCATCAGGATGCGACGTTCCGTTATTATACCGGTCTCAATCTGCCGGATCTGGCCCTCGTGATCGACGAAAATGGCCGTGAAACGCTGTATGTGACAACCCCGGATCCCGACGATGTGATTTGGACCGGACCTGTTCCGTCCCCGCGCGAGCTCGCGGATCGTGCCGGTATCGAAAATGTCGCCGATTATGCAGAACTCGGCAAATGTATCGATGCGCATACCCTGTTTATTGCGCCATATGATTACCAGCTCATGATTCGGCTGGCCAGCTGGATCGATGTGCACCCCTACCAGCTCAAACTGATGTCGTCCCGCGATTTGGGGCGTGCCATC
>CAMKRB010000093.1 GCA_946415045.1 uncultured Myxococcales bacterium | reverse complement strand
GAACAACGCCCCTTGCCGCCTGCGGCGCGTAGCCGCGAAAAAATGTGCTTACGGCGCAAGCCGTAAAAAAAACGTAGGATAAGTATCGTTTTTTTTGGTGCGTAAAAACCACATCTTGCAACATTGTCTCACATCAGGTACAAATAAAGCGCAGTTTATCTGCGTGAGCAACTTTAAGCAGGGAGGGCATTCCATGACTCGTGTTGAAACAGGTTCCGATTCCAAATCTGATAAGAGGAAGCAGAGTGTATATTTTCCAGTAGATATGCTTGACGAAATCCAGAAAGAAGCCATCCGCCAGGATCGCACGGTTTCGTGGATCGTGCAGCGCGCATGGAAGATTGCGAGAGACGAAATCCTGCTTTACCCATCCATTAACGATCCTTCTGGCGATGAGGTTCAGGGAATGATTTCTTCACCCCTTCATCCAGATGGTATCTAATCCTTTGATATCCGACGCCGTTAAGACGTCGGATTTGTTTTATCGTGCACATATCTGCGGTATCGGCGGCATCGGTACAAGCGGCGTTGCATTGCTTTTATCCGATTTGGGCTTCCATCCAACCGGCAGCGATCTGCGGCAAAGTGAGATCACGCAACTCCTGCAGCAACGCCACATCGAAATCCGGTTCGACCAGGATACAAGCATTTTGCACGATGCCTCATGCGTGATTCGGCCTGCTGTTTTTCCCGCATCACATCCTGCGCTTCTTTATGCAAAACAGCACGACATCCCGATTCTGGACCGCACCCACGCTCTGGCGCTGATTTGCCGCAACTTTGCGCAGCATACAACGATTTGCTTTGGCACGCTCACCCGCGCCGCAGGCGCGCGTATGATTGCACAAGCTATTCCGCAATCCGGCTGGTGTACCGGCGCTGCGCTGCGCGATGGTTCTGCACACGCAAAATTCGGCAATCATCTCGTCATCGATCTCGACGAACGCGATTTTATGGCCGATCCGTCGCTCTACGACGATTTCGCCAATGCCGATGCGGTCATCACCGACTGGCAGCATCCCGATTTCGGCTATTATCCCCAAAACTGCGACGCCGAATTATTCGCTTCGAAATTATGGTTCAGACAGATGCCACGCATCGTCTATCCATTCTCTATCGATTGCAATATCTGTATAACCAGGACCATTCAACATTTTTATATTGAGAATGGCTTCGAAAGACGTATGCAGATGCATTCATTTGAACGCACAGCGGATAACAGAATTATCGCGCCCAAAGGCTGGCAATTCCCCGATATCCGGATTTCCGACGCTCCGGGAATGCTATCAATGCAATGCACGGTTTACGCCTACCTGCACCTGTTAAGATGCTGTGATATTCCCAGGCCACAATCCTGCATCGGCTGGTTTGAGAATATCGACAATTCCGGTTTGCGCGTGCACGATATCCGCATGCATCCCGTCAATATCGCCGCAGCACTCCAGGCTCTCAAACACCGCGCCCCCAATCATCGCATTGTTCTGGTCATCAAGCCATTTGTATCCACACTCAAAACCTACGACATCGCGATATGGCGCGAGGCACTTGCAGATGCCGATGCGATATACGTCACCACCCCACCCTATCCGGGCGCGAACGATACAGATTGCATGCAATTCGCCGAATCCCTTACAGCATCAGGAAAAAGTGCGCATTGTATGCCCATACAATCGGTCGCAGACGCCCTCGATCCCCAGGATGCCGTGTTATACAGCGGCGCCCCCGATATCGTTGCGCCCCACAGGGACGCGTAACCTCAGCTCCGCCACCTCGGCTTAACCCAGTTTCCACCATCATTCCAAATGAGCACAAAAATGTCAGAATCACAAATCATCATCAAGGATCTAAAGTTTTACGGTTTTCACGGCGTTTATCCCGAAGAACAGGTCGTCGGCACCAGTTACAAAACCGATATCACGATTGACATCGACGATTCGTTCGAGGGCTTCAAAACCGACCGTCTCGAAGATACGCTCAATTACGAAAAAATCGTCGAAACCGTACTGAAAATCGCCACGCGCCAAAAGTTCCATCTCATCGAACGACTCGCCCAGGTCATTGGAGAAAGCATCATCGCTTTCGATCACGTCATGGCTGCAGATGTCACGATTTACAAATCCGTCACGCGTCTTACCCCCGAACCGCAATGGATGGGCGTTCGCAGAAGAATCGCCAGATCCAGACAATAATCCGTCCCTGTTCAACCGCATGCTGACTCACTGGACGCCTATTCCCCAAAACACTCGCCACAAACAGCAAAATACAAGGCTCTATTTAACGAGCGTAGATATGAAAAGTCGTTTGCTTCGCAGCTTTTAGCTTATGGCTTATGGCTTATGGCTTATAGTGCTCTTTAGCCAACTACAAGCTATAAGCCTGAATTTCCAGCCATTGTGGGCGAAAGCTATATCCACACTGGTTTCACATAGCAAAATATAAAGGCAGTTTTTTGATTTTCACTCCAATAGCAACTACATTAGGCGATGCGTGTCCAAATCGGTTGGAACGCAGGAGGAGTGATTCGAATGAAACTGGCCAGGCTTACATATCTGCTGGGATGCCTCTTCGCTGCCGGATGCAGCGATATTTATGATGGCATTCCTGTGTTTGCGCTCACAGAAGTCGGAGCCGATATCGCATGTGCCAGCAACAGCGACTGCCATAACGACGAAATGTGCGTCGCATACAGGTGCGCCATTGTATCAAAGGAATCGATCGACATTGCACTCCGCATGAGCTATCCGCAGGCCCCCGATGTCCCCGTCATTTCTTACCACCAACTCACACCGGGAGAATCGATCGGCGATTTCACCATGCCACAGATGCAAAACGTCCGGATTTATGCCAAATACAAAGGCGAATGGATCAATGGCAATCTGAGTATCACCCGGGCCGATGCATGGCCGGGTCTGGACGCCGAACAAAAAGGCCAGCTTTCGATCGTCGAAAAAAATTCATTCCAGATGCAGATGGTCCCCGGCATCTACAATATCACTGTATTTCCTGCCGATACTTCCGCCGAACTGCCAACGATGTATTTCGAAAATGTCGAAATCTCATCAGAATCCAATGAAATCATCCTCGATTCGGCGTATGGAACCGATAAAAACGGCGCAGGCATAAGCGATCTCTATGTGCGCTACCACATTTTCCTCCCCACGCGATCCGATTCGGCCGACATTTCGCTCACCATCAAAGATGTTGCTTCGCCTGCATCTACGGCACATTACGCACTCAGCTCCGCGCAAAACGATAACCTGACCAGCATCAGGATGCCGCCCCAGAATCTGTATGATACCCACGAATATCAGGTTCTGACGGCACAAAAAGTCACGCCGACACTCACGATAAATCAGACGCTCAACACATTCAAAATCGGTCCGGTGCCTCCCGAAGATGGCAGAGATATCGTCGTCTATGGTGACGTCCTCCCCATCGATATCAATGCTTTCGCTTCGACCGAAATCCGTGGCCGCGTCATGAGCAGCACAACGGTTACCCCGGCTGGCGCTTCCGTCACAATCGCCGGAACAACAGACAATCTTTCGTGGACCTCGCGATCGCATGAAGAAACCTCAAACGATGGCTACTTCATCGTCGATATGCCACAGGGACTCCCTAAGTCAGACTGCGAAGTCCGCATCGTCTATCCCTCCGACAGCGTGCTCGCATCCCGCACCGTCAAAACGAAATGCCCGTTCGATACCGATCAGCTCATCGTCAACGTTTCCCCCAAAAACGTCATCCGAGGCTCGGTCTTCAACGAATCCACCAGCGCCCCGGTCGATAACGCCCGCCTCTATTTCTCCCCATCCGACAGCATCGGCGGCGACATCGAAATCACAACCGCAGGCAACGGATCCTTCGAAGTCGCACTCGACGACAAACAATACAACGTCACAATCAGCGCCCCGCGTCCCGACGGCCTTCCACCCACCCACATACAAGTCGACGGCACGAACGTGGGCATCCTCAATCTCAGCCTGAAACGCGGCGAACTTGTCTACGGTTCATGCCACGACGAAGACGGCGATCCCATCGGCGACGTCCGCACCGAAGTTTATGTGCGCCAAAACGGCACCGCACGACGCCTCAATGTCTCCGAATCAGATATCTACGGCACGTTCCGGCTTTTCATTCCGATGCTCTCGACGCTCAGATAGCTGTATTTTTTCAGGGTGGGGGCAGCCGCCCCCTACGCGTCTATTGGCGCGGCGTATGGAGCGACAGCGAAATAGCCGGCGCGCGAGCGCGTATCGAGCGACAGTGAGATAGCGCCGCACCAATACGCCGCTACCCCCACGTCGGATTACCTGCGTTCACAGTGCGCAGCCATCGAATTCAGCAGCGCCTCAAGCCCTTCGTGCGTCTGGCAGCTAATGGCATGGAATTCGTAACCCATCGCTTCGAATTCACTGCGCAGACGGTCTTTTTCGGCTTCAACCCATGGCTCATCGCACTTGTTCAGCACGACGATCTGCGTCTTCTGCGCCAGTTCCTCGCTAAACGCCGCAAGCTCCCGATTCAGCTTTTTGAAGTCCTCAATCGGATCGCGCTCAGTTTCGGCGCCTTCCAGCTGGCATGTGACTTCGATCAGATGCACGAGTACGCGTGTGCGTTCCAGATGCTTCAAAAAGTCCTGACCAAGCCCTTTACCTTCGCTTGCACCAACGATAAGCCCCGGCACATCGGCAACCACAAAGCTCGTTTCTTCGTGCACCGTCACAACGCCCAGATTCGGCACAAGCGTCGTAAACGGATAATCCGCAATTTTGGGGCGTGCATTGGAAATCGTCGAAATAAACGTCGATTTGCCAACACTCGGGAACCCGAGCAAACCGATGTCGGCGAGCAGTTTCAGCTCGAGGCGCAGTGTCTTGTCCTCGCCACTTCGACCGCGTTCAGCTGTGTGCGGCGTGCGGTTCGTCGCCGTCGCGAAATGCGGATTTCCACGGCCGCCACGGCCGCCCTTGCATACGATGATTTCCTGGCCATTTTCGGTGATATCCCCGATATTTTCTCCGGTCACATCATCAAAAATCAGCGTTCCAACAGGCACCTTGACGATGATATCCTCACCATTTTTGCCGTGCATGTTATTCTTCGAGCCCGGAACGCCATTTTTGGCGCGCAGAAATCGGCGATACCGCAGATGACTCAGGGTGTTGAACCCTTCGTCACCCTTCAGAATGACGTTGCCACCGCGCCCGCCATCGCCGCCATTGGGGCCGCCCAGCGGCACATACATCTCGCGCCTGAATGTCGCCGCGCCGTCGCCGCCTTTGCCGGCTGTCGCCTGGACTTTTATTTCATCAACAAATTTCACTGATAAGCCCTCGAAGTCGCCGTACAAGGCCCGACAATAATTTGACACGCCTGGAAGGCGTCACATCTGTATGCATAACCGGGTGTGCCGCTGGCACGCCCGGACAGACGCTCTAACTGCCAAAGACTGATAAGCCCTCAAAGTCGCAGTACGAAGTCAAAAAAAAACACAAAAAGTATCGCGAAATTGGCGCGATGCCTTTTGTGTTCTGCGATGCACCCGGATGAAATCCGGATGCCAAAGACCTAAAAAGGATTAACCTTCGAGCGGAAGAACGCTCACGCGTTTACGACCACGACCGTAGGTCTCGAAATTCACAACGCCATCGGTCAATGCAAACAGTGTCCAATCCTTGCCAACACCAACATTGGTGCCCGGATGGATCTGTGTACCACGCTGACGAACGATGATGTTGCCGGCACGACATGCCTGACCACCATAAAGCTTTACGCCGCGAAACTGCGGATTGCTGTCGCGACCATTACGGCTTGAACCCTGACCTTTCTTATGAGCCATTTTCTGATCTCCTCAATAATTGGATCGACTAGGCAATCGAAATACGAACTTCTGTATAAGCCTGACGATGACCGCGTTTACGGGAATAGTTTTTCGGACGGAATTTGTAGACAGTAACTTTGCGGGCACGTGCGTGACGAATCACGGTGCCGGTAACATTGGCATCGGCAACCGTCGGCTGACCAATGCGAAGGGACTCACCCTCACCAATGGCGAGGACATCAAATTTAACGGCAGAACCGACCTCTGCATCCAGAGACTCAACGCGAAGAATATCATCCTGGTTGACGCGATACTGCTTACCACCTGTGCGTATCACAGCGTACATTTTCAAACCTCAATACTGAAAACGGAAAACGCCTGCTTACCCGCAGGCAAATGAACCCGGCCTGCCAATTTTAGCACGCCGAAAAGACGGCGCAAACTAGCCGCTTATCCCCCTAAAAGTCAAGAAAAAAAGTCATTAAAGTGAAGTGCATTGTTTCTGCACATCCCCCAGCCCATCAAAAGCCCATTGACACCTGCATTTCAATAGTACTCGACAACACAACCCTGTCGATCTTTTCCAGGACTACGGCGTTCCTCCTTGGGGGCATTCACCATCCCCCGGTTGGAGCCGTAGGCGATTTTGCTGGGGACGTGGGCGTCTCGCCCGCGATAATTAAGGGAATGATTAATTGAATCCTGCAATTGTTCAGACCTTCCTTAACGGGCTTGAACAAAATTATGCCAAAATAAATGCGGTACCCTGACATTCTTTTCCCGGATGTCTGGACATCCGCTTCCCCCAGAAGCCTCATGCGCAGACGATCACCCCGATTTGCCGCACCACTTCATCAACCGCCTGCATCATGATTTGTTCGCGAGAACCATTCAGATGGAGGCAGCCGGTCTGAAAGACCGCGTGTTTTGGGCACATAATGGCATAACAGACCGTACCGACGCCATAGCGGTTATCGCCGCCAGTGGGACCGGCGTAGCCGGTCGTTGCGGCAGACCAGTCTGCCGCAAGCGCTTGCGCGACACCGGCGGCCATTGCGATCGCGGTTTCGCGGCTCACAATGCCGTGATGTTCAATAATTCCGGGCAATACGCGCAGCTGCCCGATTTTAACCTCGGGATGATAAGCCACAATACCGCCGCGCAGAATACTCGAAACGCCCGGAATCTGCGCAAATGCATGAGTGAGCCCGCCCCCCGTGCAGCTTTCTGCGAATGATATGGTTTCGTGCCGGTTTTTAAGGATTTCGACGATTTCTATAATGTTGGCGTTCATCATTTGGTTACCCCAAAACAGCGAGCCGTATGCGCCAACGGCGCATAGGCGAGTAGGGGCGGCCCCGTGTGGCCGCCCATGCGAACGTGACCCATATAATCAGGCGCGCCACGACGTGGCGCAACCGCCAGCACGCTGAAAGCGTGCAATATCACAGCCCGGGGTGAGCGCAGCGTAACCCCGGGAGGGGCGGCCCCGTGTGGCCGCCCGCAAAACAGCGAGCCGTATGCGCAACGCGCATAGGCCGCGCCGCATGGCGTATCGGCGCAGCCGATAGCCATGCCCCCCAATATACATCGTTTTGACTGGAAATGTTTTGCGATTCGATTACATTATAAATAGAGGTCGTGTGACCTGATGAGGGAGGATGACGTTGAACAAGAAACGCATTGCATACTGGGGTGTGACCGGGGCGCTGATGGCGGCCTGTCTGAGCCTGTCGATTGTCGAACGCGGCGGACATTATGAGTTTGAATGGCGAGGAGCCGAGCTGATGGCGCAGCCAAAAAATGACGCGTACCACGAGCTGGCGTCGCTGCAGGTGTTTAATCGCGTGGTGTTGCAGCTGCAACAGAATTATGTCGACGAAACGCGGCTCGATCCTTACCTGATGATTGCGTCGAGTCTGGACAATCTGCAGAAGAATTTGCCGGAGCTGCTGCTCGTTTTCGACAAAAAAGTAAAGGAAAAGCCAACAAAAGTGACGGCGACGATTGGCGGACAGACGCGCACCTTTTCGCTCGAAAAGATGAACAACCTGTGGGAAATGAGCCTGAGAATGCGCAGTATTCTGGCGTTTATCCAGGATTATCTGCCCAGGGATGCGAATCCGCGCGCACTCGAATACGACGCGATTAACGGAATGCTTGAGGCGCTTGACCCGCACAGCGTGATTCTGTCACCCGAAGTGTATCAGAGCATGCTCGAGGGAAACCGGGGAAAATTCGGTGGTCTGGGCATCGTTGTGCGCATGATCGACGGCGTGCTCATCGTCGTCGAACCAATCGAAGGCGACGTGCCGGCCAAAAGAGCCGGGATGCAGGAAGGTGACCAGATTATTACGATTGACGGCACACCAACGCTGAATATGAACATTTCGGAGGCCGTCGATTTGCTCAAGGGCGAGCCTGAGACAACCGTTCATCTGACCGTATTGCGAAAGGGTTGGAAAGAGCCGCGGCCAATCGATGTCGTGCGCGCCGAAATCAACATTCCAAGCCTCGAATCCGCACCGCTCAAGGATAAGATCGCATACATCAAGCTCAAGAGTTTCCAGGGCAATTCGCAGCGCGATATGCTCAAGGCGCTGGAAGATTTGGGCAAAAAGATGGGCGGCATCAATGGACTGATCCTCGATTTGCGCGGCAATCCCGGTGGTTTGCTCGATCAGGCCGTGATGATCGCCGATAATTTCCTTGAGTCGGGAACGATTGTCACGACCGTCGGCGTCAATGATGTATTGCAAAAGCCGCGTACAGCCTCAAAAAAGAATACACAGCCCGGCTATCCGATTATCGTGCTGATGGATTCGTCGTCTGCTTCGGCGTCTGAAATCGTCGCCGGTGCGCTCAAAAACAACGATCGCGCGCTCATCGTCGGCGATACGAGCTTCGGAAAGGGCAGCGTTCAGGTGCTTTATGAACTGCCCGATAAATCGGCGCTTAAAATGACCATCGGCCAGTATCTCACCCCAGGAAACCGATCGATCCAGTCAGTCGGCGTCGTCCCCGATATCCGGCTTGTGCCGATGATCGCTTCTGCCGACAGCATCGATTTATACCCAAAACCATGGGTGCGGCGCGAGGAAACGCTGGGCAGCCACCTCGACAACCAAAATGCCACCCGAGATCAGAAATCGAGCTATGACCTGCGTTATCTGTCACAGCGCTACTCGATTTCCGATGATGATTTGGATGACGATTCGGTGATCACGCTCGAGGATATCGACAAACTCATCAAAAATAAGCCCAAATCCAACCAGCCCAAGGATGATCCGCAGGTGCGGCTGGCCTCCGAAATACTGAAAAAGATTGGCGACGTGCACAACCGCCCCATCATGATTCAGCAATTTGCGCAGGGCGCGAATGACCTGCAGGCCGAGGAAGACAAAGCCCTGAGTGAACAGCTCGGAAAACTCGGAATCGACTGGGCTGCAGGCAATCAGCCACAGGTGATTCCGCTCACACTGGAACTCTCAACCAACAAGCCCGATAACGCGGTCATCGCCGGCGATGAATACACGATCACGGCAAAAGTGACCAACAATGGCGCAGATCCCGTTTACCGCATCGTCGGTCGGAGTGAGTCGACCTTTGGTCGAGCCAACGACAAAGAATTCATCTTTGGTAAGATCGATCCCGGCCAGACCGTATCCCGCGATCTCAAGATCAAGACAAATCATGCACAATCCTCGCGCGTCGATAATTTCACGCTAAAACTCTATGCAGACGACGGCTCCCCAATTCCCGAACACGTCCTGCAATCCGACAGCATCTTTTTATCGACAACCGCGATCCCGCAGCCCGCATTCACCATTCATTATGCCATTATAGACGAAGATGGCCAGACAAAGAAAACGGGCAACAGCCTGCTGGATGATTCTGAAAAAGTCACCATGCGCGTCTGGGTAAGCAACGACGGCGTCGGGACAGCCGAAAAACCGTTGATCTTCATCAAGAATAAATCAAAGGAAATCAAGCTGGTGGATGCGCGATCCGAAACCGAACCGCTCAAAACCGGCGACAGAATCTATCGCGATTTCGTTTTCGAAACGACCGAAGTCGGACAAAATGACGTCCAGATGGAGCTGCATGTCTATGATAAGGCCAGCACACACAGCCTGGTCGAGCGCATCTCATTCAAAACGAGCAAATCCACCGATTTGAGCAATACCAGCGTACAGCACATCGAAGGCGCAAAGCAGGTCAACGAATCGACGAAACTCTATGTTTCTCCGACCTCCAAATCCAATTCCCTGATGTCAGTTCCGCCCAATGCTATCGTCAAAACCGATGCTGTTGTCGGCGATTATACGCATATCCACGCAGGCGAACAGCTCACCGGCTGGATCGCGACGACAGCACTCAAAGACGCCGACAGCAATGCGCCCCAGGTGCCCATCGAAATCCAGACAATATCGACGATTCCGCGCATCACGCTCAAACAGATGCCGCATTTTACCGAGGGTTCATCGATCGAACTCGAAGCTGCGCTCGAATCGTGGGCACCGCTGATGGATTATTACATCTATGCCGCCTCCGAAGTCGATCACACCTATCAATTCGAAAAAGTCGCATACTCGCCGCTTTCCAAAGACGACAAATCGCTCAGAGCCACCGTGCCGCTGCAGCCGGGACTCAACTCGATCCGGCTCTATGTGCGCGATACAAACAAGAGCGAAGCACATGAAACCGTGCTCGTCTATCGGAAGGCTGAGAAGTAGATAATTTGGGTTACCATTCATCCCTATGCTGAACTTAATCAGTGATATGTGTATCCGCCAAAGCCAAAACATACGGCCGCAGGCCGTCGTGGCAGGCTATGATATTCCCCGCCGACACGATGTCGGCGGGGCGACGGTACAACGCCATGGATGGCGTTTTAG
>CAMKRB010000092.1 GCA_946415045.1 uncultured Myxococcales bacterium | reverse complement strand
GTTTACGCACCTCACCATAGCACTTTCTGATCGCAAGATAGACCTCGGCCATGCCGCCCATTCCAATCTGCGACAACAGCACAAACGGCCCAAACGCGCGAATATTGTGAGATTCCAGCATATCTAAAGCCAGGCAGCCTTGCCAGTGCGTTCAAAGATTCGTACCTGTGATGTGATCGAGCCATTTCCATGACTGCATCACCCGCCGTTTTCTCTTATAGCACATTATGCCTGCACTGATGACAGGAATTTATTTGGCAGCCTGCACGCATCAGATTTGGGTAGGCACAGCGCTGGGTCTGAAGAAATGGGCAATATACGACGGAATATCATCGAAGCCATGACCGGTAAGGTAATAGCCATGTACCTGCATCTGAGTGCAATAGCTTTCGATGGCATCCGCATCCCCATCACAAATGAGAATCACGATCATCTGCTGCATGGATGGTGCACTGCGTATGGTCTCCAGAATTTCATCCGTATCGGTGTTGGGCATGTCTGGGTTAAAAAGCAAAACGTCGGGTTTTTCGTAATCAAATTTGGCCAGGATGCCGTAGGGTCCAGTAAGGATACAGACTTCGTAGCCATTCGCTTCCAGCACTTTTTCAAGAGCAATGACATCCGAAAGGATGTGGTCAAGTATCATTACCTTAGGCATAGAACGTAAATCTCGGAAAACATTCCAAACAAAGCCGTTACAGCGAGCGCGATGATACGCAGGATGGTGGTTCGAAAACCGCCGGCACAACATTCATGATACGCGATAAATTTTTTTTCACAATGTGTCAAGATTTTGATGTGTGTGTAAAGGCGACAGTGCTCACAATTTCCCTGGCGAACAAAGCCCAGCAAAGGTTCCGGGACAACTCAAAGTAAATCATGAATTCTTTGGAATAATCTGAAATGTGTTTAGGTTAGACAGAATGCCGGGGGAACAGGAGGTACATGACTTATGAAACAAACCATACGTTATTTTCTGTCAATTATAATTCTTTTGGTATCAGTGGCAGCGCTCCCGCTAGCAGCATCTGCGCAGAGCAATCAGCCGAGGCTTGGGATTGGTGTGACCCGTCTTGAAGCATCTCCATTGTTGTTGCAGCACCTGCGTCTGGCCGAGGGCGAAGGACTGATGATAGGCAATGTCGTGGCGGGGAGCGACCTGGATGTTGCGGGGCTTTCGCAGGGCGATATTTTGCTGGCGATTGACGGCCACATGCTTGAAAAACCGTCCGATTTACAGGACTATGTTGCAGGCCTTCCCAAAGGCGCGCAAGTGACGCTGGACGTGATCCAGAAAGGCGATCATCGCCAGATATATACGAAGCTGGACAATTTGCCTGACGATGTGGTGTGGAAATATGCGCCGCCGGTTGAAGCTCCGGGACGCAGTGGCATTGGCGTGCATCCGAACAGCCAGTTTCGTTCCCAGTCTTTTCAGAGCCCGGGATTGCGAGGCGGCGGCGCACAGCAGTCTGTATTTCATTCACAGCAAATCACGCCTTCGGGCATTCGCTCAGTAACCGTGACGATTACGGGATCATCGGACGATCCCGACAGTGAAATCAAAGTCGAAATCGGGCAGGATTCCTACGAGACAAAGGTGGGTGAGATAAACAAACTGCCGGACGAAGCAAGGGAAGCGGCCGAGACAGCGATTGCGAGCCGCCAGTCATTCCCGTTTGGCGGGGGATCGGATCTGTTCGAAGAAATGATGCTGCGACAAATGGAGCAAATGCGCCAGATGGACGAGATGTTCAACCAGTCATTCGGCGTTCCTCAGAACCGCATGAACAACAGTGTGCCGCAAAGAGCCCCACAAAGTACGCCTCAAAATCAAGACGAAACGCGCAAGCCGGTCGCACCGTCTCCCAACGATATCCGATCCTGATATCGGAGATGGGGCGAAGCCCTGATGGGTGATGCGGCGTATCGGCCCCCAGGGCCGATAGACGCATCGGCCGGTCGTATCGGGCCAGCGGCCCGAAGACCGGCAACACAAGACAAATCCTCAACACCCTGCGACTTTTTGATGTTTATTTGAATGAATTATTATGTTGCACGTATTATGGCAGGTGCGTGTCAAATGCACATTTATCCGTTAGAATTCGTGGAGCGTCTAAACATGAAAAGAGGATTATTGCTCGGTATTTTACTGGCGCTTGTCGTATTTATATCGCCGGCATGGGCAGAAAATGTTGATTCAATACAGTGGATGCGAGGGGATTATATTGGCGTTGGCGGCATTGATATCCAGAAGTTTTCGCAGCGCAAGATTTATCAGGAGCTGATGGCGTTTTTTGAGACAGACAGCGGCGTGAAACAGGCGCTGGCCGAGATTCGGGATGCCGGTGTGGTGCTCGACAAGACGCTGAAACGCATCGTTGTCGGGATTCCCGTGGATGTCGAGAAATCCGAGCACATCGTTTTTTGGGAAACAGACGAGGATTTGTCGAAATACCGTGCGATCCTGTCGGCACATTCCAACAAGATCGACACGCGCACCTTCATGGAGGTGCCCTATTATGCGACGAAACGCGAAAACGAATGCATGGCGCTGATTGAGAATGTGTTTGTGCTGGGCAGCGAGCTTCGCGTGAAAGAGGTGATCGAGTCGTACAAAACGGGATATAAGAAGGGTCTGAAGAGCGCGGAACTGGCGGCCGAAGTCAAACGCACCGACAAATCGCGGGATGCGTGGTTTGCATTTGCACTTACGGCGCGGGAACGCCAGCGCATTGGCGGCGGCGATCCCATCATCGATATGACCTCCGAAGGCCTGGGCAAGGCGAATCTCGGCGACATTCAGCAGGGCAATATATCGATGGCATTTTCTAGCGGTCTGCTCGTGCTTTCGACCACCCGGATGGCATCGGAACAATCCGCCAAGCAGACAGCAACACTTCTGACCACACTCATCGAACGCGGCGCAAGCGATAAGGACATCGCCGAACTCGGGCTGGGCGCGTTTTTAACCGGCGTATCGTTCAGCTCCAAAAAAGACGAACTCTTGCTCACCGTGACGTATGATCAGGCGCGGTTCGACGAGCTGATTGCCCTGATTACGCAGTTCGCCAAGAGCATTCCCGGGCAGCCGAAGACCAAGAAATCTGCCCCTGCTCCCACGGCCAGACCAGCTGCAAAATAGACATGCATCGGTGAACAAATTATCTTTTCAAAAAAGAGCCCGAAGTTCGGGCTTTTTTTTGTGCCCAGAATCATCAATCATATGTAAACTAGAAGAGTGTATGCATCGGAGAATGGCTGGAGTCTGTGCATGTTTAAGAAACGCCAATTACTGGACTTTTTTCTGCTTCTAATCGTGTCGTCGCTGATATTTCTGGGAGGGATCTCGCAGAGTTCCGTGGGACTTTGGGAACCCTGGGAAACATCGACGCTTTTGACGGCAAGACAAATGGCCCAGTCGAGCATAACGGAACCCTCATTCTGGGTTCCCGAACTCAACGAAACACTTGTGGCACAACCCTATCTGCAGCTGTGGCTGCTGGCGCTGATACTGCATCTGGTTCCGGATCCCGACGCTTTTTTGCTGCGTCTGCCTGCCGGATGCATCGGCATTTTTCTCACGATACTCACGTTCTGGACCGTTCGGTTTGTCGCCTCACGGCGCGCAGCCTGGATTACGTCACTGGTTCTGCTCACGCTGCCGATGTTCGTACTCGGCGGGAAACTCATTCATGGCGGCATCTGGCTGATTTTTGCCGTATCGCTGCCCAATCTGTTCTACCTGCTTGCGTCGTATGCATCGACTCGACGGATGCACCGCGTTATGCTGTCGCTCGCAGCACTTTCAACGGCAGCTTCATTTGTTGCAGGCGGATTGTTTGCGCTGGCGATTCTGCTCGTCGAGGTGATCGCATTTGCGCTGCTCATCCGGCGCCATCCGCACAAGAAATACATGATCGCGCCGCTGCAGTCGCGCTATTTCCTGTTTCCTCTATACCTCGCCTTTATCTTTAACGTCTTTTTGTTCGGCATTTATACGACGAATGTGCGGTATTCGCTGGAGCACCGCGTTCCAATGACGCTCTCGGAAATCAATGATGCGCTCGACGAAGACCGCGTGGTGACCATTGAACGCCGTCAGCAGCAGATCATCGGATCGTGCCGGTTTATCAGCGCCAATCCCCCGTTTCACGAGGAACAGCGGCCGTTTGTTCTGGTCCAGTCGGAAGACAACAACAATTCAGATGCCGCACAGATCTTCGAAAGCAACGATACCGAACGCCGCACGTTCGAAAACTTTTTGATGTGGCGCTTCCAAAAGCAGTATCCCTCCAAAGCCGCCCAGAATGTGCCGCCATTTGACGGTGCACTCGAAGCTGCGCTCCGATTTTTCTGGTATCACTCCAACAGCATCACTACCCTCTCCAACCAGTCGCTCGCCCGCGTCAAGGACGCTGCACTTGAATCCTCGACCGATCTGACGATTCATTCGACCGATGTCGTCTCTTCCTCCATTTCGGAAGTGCTCGCACTTGACGGCGTCTCGTTCGAAACACAGACCCAGCTTGATCCCGGAACACTTGTGCGCGTGATCAGTACAGACGACGACTCCGAATGGGCCGAAATTGAAACCGGAAACGGCATCCATGGGTTCGTCAAACGCGATGCACTCGATATGATCGACAGCGTCTCGTCGATGAATTTCCATTCGTGGATCGACGTGCTGCTGTACGGTATGCTGCCATGGGGATTCTTTTTCCCCGTGCTCATCATCTGCATGTTTATTGCGCGCAAAACACTGCCCATTGCGGTTTCGCCGTTCCGCAGCGAATACACGCTGTATTCGGAGGATGAAAGTGCAGAAATGCGTTCTCCTGCGCAGAGTTTGCTCATCAGCTGGACCGCAGCGTCAATCATCGCGCTGTTCGTCGGAACCAATCAAAATAACCAGGTCTTTTTTGCCGGTCTGATACCGGTTGCCATGTTTTTCGGATTTGCGCTGGCTTCGTCACAGTTCTGGTATCGCGTGCGCCAAAGCATCGAAGCGCGTCTCATCTATATTATTGTGGCATGGGCGTGCATGGGTCTTGCAATCTACAACCTCTATGGCGAACCGTTCAGACTGGTGCGCTATCTGCTCACCGATCCGCTCATGCACTGGGGCAACGACACGGCCACCGTAGACGGCTGGACAATTTTCTACATCATCGCGTTTATCATTCTCACAGTGATCTCGGTTTCCGGCATCGTCGAAATCATCCAGTCGCGAGTGATTACATTCATCGAAAAACACAAGAAACCCGGTGAGAACACACAGAGTTCAAGTGCATCATTTAACCGCGTGACACGGGAATCAGCCGAACCCATGCCCTATGCGCCCGTGATTGCATTGCTGCTCGTCGCGTCCCTCACCTCGCTGAACATCTATTATGCCTATATTCCCAGGGTTTCGGACGAATTCACCGAAACCGCGCTGATCCATCAGTATTTCGAACTGGCCGAAGAATCCGAACCCATCTACCTGCTCACGGGCGAGAATGACCAGCTGTGCCAGACCTACCGCGACTGTGAACCCGGCTATGTATGCCAGAATTCGCACTGCCAGATTTCGACGTTTTCGTCGTATTCGCTCAGCGTTGCACACCCGATTAGCCGCGACGAAATGCTTCGCGCCATCGATCCGCAGCGCGAGAATTCGCCGGCATTTTTCGTCATTCCCAAAGACGCCATATACGGCCTGAACCAGCGCTACCGTCAGATGTTCGATCCACAGCCGCGCCAGAATCTGAACGTAATAGACGCGCCCTCCTCGCGGCTTTACATGATCGCCAATCACAAAATCCGCACATCGATTAACCCGCTGGACGACATCATCATTCCCGCACTTCCCGAAGACGCGACCGCTATCCCAACCCCAATCGTCCTCGACGATCACCTGACCATCGAAGGCTTCCGCATCGACAGCCTCGACTTTGTGTACAGCAACACGCTCACCATGACGCTATTCTACCGCGTGCATCAAACCTACGACTACGACGAGACGCTGAACATCACGCTTGAGCTTTCGGGCCGCAAACGCGCCTTCAAACACAGCCTGCTCTCGCGAAAATACGACGACAGACTGTTCATCCCCGGCGATCTCATCGCCGATTCGATGAAATTCGAAGTCCACATGATGCCCAATCACGGCAATCTGGACGTGAATATATCGACCGAAAATTCGAGCGAACACAACCTGACCATGATTAAATTCTAAGTCATGCAGGGGGGCAGCGGCCCCCCAACGCGGCTATCGGCGCTGCCGATACGCCGCGCCCCCCAACGCGGCTATCGGCGCTGCCGATACGCCGCGCAGAATTATCACCATATAAGAAAGAGAGACGTTCCATGGAACGTCTGTATAAAACCAATCATCCCCCAAATCACTGCGGGATCCCGCATTTCCCAGGGCAACAGCCAAGATGAAAACGATCGGCCTGATTGTGGCATACGATGGAACCCCTTTTGCCGGCTGGCAGCGCCAGCCAGACCGCCCAACAATACAGGGTTGTCTGGAAGAAGCCGTCTCCAAAATCAACCAGACACCGACCGAAGTTCGCGGTGCCAGCCGAACCGACGCCGGCGTTCATGCCGAATACCAAATCGCCGCATTCGACACCGAACGCCCCTATGATACCGGCCGCTGGCGCATCGCCCTGAATGCGACAACGCCGCCCGAAATCACGGTGCGCTGCGCATTTGAAGCCCCAGCCGGCTTCGAGCCGCGTTTTGAAAGCCGCGGCAAACACTACCGATACTGGCTTTGGCAAAACGCCTATCTGCCGCCATTTTTGTACCACCGCGCCGCACACACGCGTCCACTCGATATCGAAAACATGCAAAAAGCCGCACAATATCTCATCGGTGAACATGACTTTTCGTCGTTTCGCGCATACGACTGCCAGGCCAAAACCCCCGTCCGAACGATCACACGACTGGATATCTCAACGCCAGGCGGCCCCTACGTCTTTGGGTGCCACGACGAATCGGCTCTGATTCAGATTGATGTGGAAGGCACGGCATTTTTAAAACAGATGGTTCGCATTATCGTGGGTACACTGATAGAATTCGGTCTGGGGCGAAATGCCACCGAAATGCTGGATGTATTGAACGGACGCAAACGCGTGCTGGCCGGACGCACAGCACCGGCTGACGGTCTCACGCTCGTGCGTTCCTATAGCTCAATCGATGAACTCGTGAGGATTTCCCAATGAAATGGCTGCTTTGCACATGTCTAACCCTGTCCACGATGATTTTGGGATGCGCATGGATAGATGAAGTCGGCAAAGAAAAAGATTACGGGATGGCTGAACTGACCTCGGTCTCCGAGGGCCTCAAAGGTGATCTCAGCTGCGTCGCCAGCAAATTTCCACTCGAATTTTGGGAATTTGATGCCGACGAACCCATTCCCGGAAACGTCAGAATCCGTCTGTATGAATCGCTCACGACACCGATTTTGCGCAACTTTGCTGCGATCAATTTTGTCGATTTGAATGCCGAAACCGGAGAATCCTGTCCGCATGCATCCACCCTCGTCGGACAACCCATTGCAGTCTCCCCCAATGGCTGCGTGCGCGCACAAATCCAGATCAATACCTGCGACAAGCCGCAAACCCTCAACCTGACCGGCACACTCACGCTGACATCGTTTTCAACCGAACGAAAGGGCTGGATCGAAGGCACCATCGAAGGCGCCGTTTCACATACACGCAAATACGAGACGACAACCGAGACCCGGGAAATCGTGACAGAAATCGGAGAGCTCAAAGGGAAGTTCGCATTTGTCATTCATGCCGGGGCAATCTGGAAAAACTAGGGAATCAGGACGTTACAACCATAACAATCATCTCAGCAATCATCAGGAGTCATCATTTCCATGAATAGAATCAAACATATATGCATCATTTTTGCGAGGATGAGTGGGATACCAATGACAGCCTTGACAAGGATTGTCTTTTTAAATCAAAGCAGGAATTCGAACGTTGTGAAATCCGTCGGGCATGTGATTCCTGGTATATCCCCAGACAATACCGTGACCAGTATGTATGTGAATTTGAAGCAGGTATTCATAAGGGGGCCACGCACAACGAATCCTATTATTATCCCAATGCAAAGGGCTTAAAATGTATCGAAGATTCCGGATGCGTTTGTACAAATGTCAAGATCGCCAAAGACGAGTATTGCAACAGTGTTCCGGAATACGGATACCCCATTGACAGCGATATGTCAGGCCAAAAGTACGGATCCAAAACCTTTGTCGATAAATCCAATCTCAAATGGGACAGCGTCAAGGATAGCTTTACAAAACCATCGTATCACGGCAGGCGCAAGCCGTCAAATAAGCATAAGGGACTGAACAGTTACGTTGAAACATTTTGTATTTTTATTATAATGTAAAAGGGGGATACACATAGCAAATACAGGAGGTCTGGCATGAATTATCGGACGTTTGGGCTTTTTTGTTTTTTAGCCGGTTTGGTAACGAGCGGATGTGACCTTGCATCGGTCTGTGGGCGTGACGACGATGGGGACGGAATCAACAACTGCGAAGATGTCTGTCTGCTCCATTATGACAATGAAATTATCGATGCGAGGCAATTTGAAAAAAATCCCGACTGCAACTGTGATGACACTGATGAAGACGGGATCATCGATTGCTTTGATCCATGCCCCAAACATGCCGATGTGGCAGATAAAGGCGTCTGCGGCTGCGGTATCTCCCCCGAAGGTGAAGGCATTTATATGACTTGTCCGGAAACCTCCGACGTGGAAGACAAATGCCCGAATGACCCCAATAAATTATTGCCCGGCGTCTGCGGATGCGGCGTATCCGACCGACTGATCGTGTGGGACGACGATGCATTGACAGAGGGCAACCCCAAATCCGAATGCCCCGCAACAGATAATTTGGATCTGTGCCCATTCGATCCCGACAAACAGCTGCCCGGCATTTGCGGCTGCGGCATTCCCGATACCGATACCGATGGCGACGGCGTACCGGATTGCAATGATCGCTGCCCCGAAGATGCGCTCAAATGGGACAATCCGGGAGCATGCGGCTGCGGCGTTGAAGATTCCGCCGTCAATCTGATGGATACAGACAAAGACGGCACCGTCGACTGCCTGGATGAATGCCCGAATAATCCCTACAAAATCATACCCGGCCCGACCGGATGCGATCACTGGGATACAGATGGCGACGGCGTGGAGGATCAGGATGATGCATGCCCGTTTAATCCGGAAATCAAAGCACTGGATGAAGACGGCAGTCAGCCTGAATGCAATTATATCGTCGACGAAGATGGCAAAACTGTATTCAGAGTGTGGAATGCACGGGATCTGGAAAGATTGAGAGCAGAGATTGATACTATTACTCCCAAATTAAAAAAAGATATATTATGTAAAAATAGCAATGATAAATATTGTGTTCAGGAAGGAATGTACGATGTCACTCCATGTAATATTGAATGGGATTGGGAACCATGTTGGGATGAACCATGTGAGGAAATCACATCATGCAACGTTGGGAACACACATTTAGTATCGTGCCAAAACGATTTGGTATTCGGAATTACAAAAAAGGATACTTCATTTTGCCCATTCGGATGTACTGAGGAATGGTTCTTTTGGCCATTTGGAGATGTAGATGATGTAACTATTGACTGTATAACAGACGACAAATCATATTCTATTGTTTGCGAAGACAAAAAAGGTCTATGCTTAAACAACGAAACATATTATGATTGTAGCAGCAACACTTACATAAATTGTTTATGTAGGGAGAATAAGTGTATATTATGTAATGGCAACACCATTATTATTGGCGGAAACGTTGGCGACTGCTGTAATCAATCCGAATACATTGAAAGTTGTTCAGGAGACCATCAGTTATTGCAATGCAAGGACGGACTGGTCACCGCCGTTGATTGTATTAATCAATGTGATGACAACAACGGCTCTTTATGTATCACGCGTGATACCACGGAATCGATGTATTTCGTCGAAATTATGAATGACATTAATCTTGGAGATACGATAAAATGCGATCGCAAAGCCGGTGACTTCGGAAAAAATCAATCTTATCATTTATATGGCACACGCATTAATGGCAATAACCATACCATTCGTTTTTCTGACAGTGAAGGACGATGCAAAATATCATCATCTTTATTTAATACCATTCTAAACTCTACCATATACAATTTAAACATTGATATCGATGTACGAGGAAGTGTAAATGGAGCGTTCGCAACATACATCAGCGACTCAATTATAAAGAACGTTAAATATACCGGCAATGTAATTGTCGACAGTTCAATCAACGGAGAATCAGCCATCAATGGAAAACGCTGCGAACTCTTTATAGAGTATCACTTTGACCCTCGTGGCGGTTATGATTATTATTACAAGGAATGTAATGAGACCGTTTTTGGTGCATATGCTGGTTATGTCAACAATTCTCTATTTCAGAACGTGGAAATGAGTGGTTCTATTGCTTCAAGACTAAAGGATATACACCTAACCGGTTTTATCGGCATTTCAAACAATGTTGCAATTGATAATCTCAAAATTGACTCCGACTATATATCTGCACCTAACGCCGTTGTTTCACCATTTGTAATAAAGTCATTCAACAATCTATCGTTGCACAGTTCGTCAATCAGCATAGACGAGATTGATGCCTACAGTTTTTACGGATTAGAAGAAATCGGAGAAGACACAACCATTAGCGATTC
>CAMKRB010000091.1 GCA_946415045.1 uncultured Myxococcales bacterium | reverse complement strand
CACGAGCGGGGTTGCTGTGGGATGCACAAGCAGTGGTTTGTCGGGGGAATTCTTAACCGCATTGGACTGCAGCGCGACCAGTTTTGATGCGGCATAGGGATACGTCACGTGCAGCGCCAGCACTTTGTTCCAGTCCAGAATCACCATGGATGTCTCGTTGATGATGTCCAGACGGGCCAGAGCCGGCGTCACCAGCGGCGAATCGGCGTGATTGGCGATAAAATCGAGGAATCTGGATGCGGCCAGTGGCAAATCTCCCCGCAGTGCGGCGCATTCGGCATAGAGGTAATCGGCTGCCGGTTCCGAAGCGCGCACCGCCATGGTCAGGCTCGCTTCGGCCTGAAGTATCTTTCCGGCGGCCATATCGTTCACCGCAGAATTCAGTGCCTGGGAAAAACCGGACGGCTGTGGCCAGTATTGCCAGGAACCGGGTTTGGCGGCCGTGTTTGCGGTGTTCGATGAGGTTGCGCATCCCGTCATCAGCAGGCTGGCTATAGCGATACAAAAGAAGTATTTTTTTCCATCCATCATGTAAGACCTCTGTGGAACAGATATTGTCATGGAACCGGGGCGTTGCGGGGTGGAACCCCGCACAGGGGGTAGCGGCGTATTGGCGCGACGCTATTTCGCTTTTCGGGCGACCACATGGGGTCGCCCGTGCAAGCTCAATACGCGTTCGCGGCGCGGCTATTTCGCTGTCGCTCAATACACCGCGCCAATAGACGCGTAGGGGGCTGCGCCCCCGCATCATGTGCAGCTATGGCAATTCTATGGTGTACGGGGTGTTCAGTCTGCGGTCAAAACGCTGCAAAAAGTCCTGGAAACCGTCGTAATCACTGGTTGAAATGTGCGTCTGCGTGAGCGCCAGCGAAACGTCGGTGACGATTTGGTTGTTTTCGAATTTCGCGCGGATGTCGAAATGGCCGAATGCGCCGCTTTCGGAGATGTCGCCGGGCAGGGTGACCCGGGCGTTGGGGGGCAGCACAAGCGTGACGCGATGCACGAAGGTGAGCGGGGCCATCAGATTGAGCGGCAGACGGCGGCTCGTCGACGATGCAAATCGCTGAACTGTCCGGCTGGTGCTGACGATCGGGTGAACCAGCCAGGTTTTGCCCTCGGTTTTGACGATATCCGTAAACGACGTCGTGGCCTGCATGGTGTAGCGCACCGGCGCTTCGAGGTCTTTCAAATCCGAGAATTTCACGCTGTTGACGTGGGTGCCGGGAACGCTCGAAGACATTTCCTGCTCCAGATTTTCGCGCTGAAGATTTTCGATTTGATATTGCTCGCGGTAGGCCGATGCGAGGAATCCGGTGTATTCGACGTCGTCCGTGTAGGGCACCTGCGCGCCTTTGGTGAGGTCATAGACCCAGGTGTGGCGCGACTGGTTGTCGCCTGCCTTTGAGATCGGCGCTTTTTGCAGTTTGTAGGAACCGTCGCTTTTGACGATAAACGTCCACGCATCCTGATCCATGACCGGGAGTTCGCTTGTGCCGCTGAATTCGGCGGTGCCATCCAGATAGAGGTCGAACTGCGGCACGTATGCAATGGCGTGATCGAACAGGTAGGGATTGGCGCTTTTCATGTTCATGTCGCCGTTGCTGCGGGTTCGGACCAGCACAAAATCGGTGGGGATGCCGGCTTCTTCGAGCATGACTTTGAGCAGGCTGGCCTTGTCTTTGCAATCGCCGAATCGCCGTTCATAAATCTGTGAAACGGGATAGGGTTTGTGGCCGTGAATGCCGAATTCAAGTGCGACATATCGCGTCGATTTGACGACGAAATGATAGATATTCTTTACTTTTTGCAGCGGATCCTGGACGCCGTCTGTGAGCTCTTTCACTTTGGCGCGGATGGCATCGTCGATTTTCCACTGTGGCGATGCCAAATCGATATACCAGTCGGCGAGCTGCTGCCACGAATCAAACGAGGTAATGAACAGAACCGGTTTGATTTCGGTCGTTCCCGGCATGTTGATTTCGTCGATGAAGCGTGGCATGTCCTTTTCTTCAAACGAAAGCGTGGTGATGCCGTTTTGGGTGGAGGACTGAGCCGGGGACGAAACGGAACCGTCGGGATTGTGGCGGATCATCTGGATATGCATCGATTCCGGCGCGATGACTGTATATTTGGACCACTGTTTGACGAACTGGTTTTGCAAATAGTAGACGTCGCCGAAGAACGACACACTGCTGGATGCGCGCTGTGTTTGTGTGCGTTTGAACTGGTATTCGACGCGGTCGCCGACGGCCAGATCCGGCACTTCGATGACGATCTGGCGCATGTCGTAATACATTTTGATCGATTCATCGGCCATCGTGTATTCGGATGTATTGTATAATCTGCGCACACTGCCGTCTTTTTTGGTCGTTGTGACCGAAATGATCTCGAGCTTTTCGTCGGTTGGCGAATAGTTAATCGGCATGGCGCGCATCGATTTGAGCCCCTGCTCGTCAAGGATTTCGAATGCGACCTGGTTAAATGTCGACGAAAGGCCGTTGGGGAGGATGCGGACGACGCGGCTGTCGAGCAGTGATACGACGCCGACGGCATCTTTCGAATGGTTGCCGGGGATATCCTTGACGACAAACGGCGTTTCGAATGATGCATCCGAAGCATCGGCGCTTTGCTGGTTCGATATGAGCCTGAACATGGCGGCCTGTTCGGGAATGGTATCGTTCTGGGGCATGAGTTTTGCGGCCATTTCGTAGGCTTCGGCAACTTCGGCGATTTGATTGGTGCGCATGCAGTGACGCGCATATTTAAGCCATCGCTGCGGTGAATTCATGCGCTGCGACAGATACAGCATGAACCAGCTGTCGGCGTCGGCTGTAAATCCGGCTTTGTCAAAAAACGGCAGCAATTCCTGGACTGACTGAACCTGATCCACACCATACCACGAGACGACGTCCAGCCAGAAATCCCACATGAAATCGTCGTATGGATGCAGCTTGAAAAAAGCCTCGACTTCGCGCTGTATTTTGGCGAGCGTTTGGGCCAGTTTATAGGCATCGCCGCTTGCGGCTGCACGCTTCAGATCCATGTCGAGCATGTCTGCCAGATAGGCCGATGCGTTTTTCTGGTTTTCGTAGAGCATGCCGATGGACTTGCGATACTGCGTTGTTGCGCCGCTTTGATGCATTTCACCCACGACCATTGGGATCATCGTGTTTTTGCATTCATCGTCGCATTTTCCCTGCATGATATCCTTGTATATCGTCATCGACTGGTTGTTGTTCAGATCGGCGAGTGTCCGGATTTTGGTGTGCAGAATCGCGTATTCTTCGGATGGCGGCTGTGTGCCGATGCGCTTTTGGATTTCGGGCCATTCATCGGCAAACCGTGAACCTCTGTCGCCCTGCGCTTCCGAAACCAGAATCATCTGGCGCGCATAGAGCAGATCGAATTTGGGATTGCCCTGATATTTGGCGTTGGCTTTGTTCAGAATGACCATGCCTTTTGCCGGATCTTCGAGTGCGAGCATGGCAATTTCCAAATCATCCACGGGCAGTGCGGCGGTCTTGTCAACATCGGTCATCAGCAGGCCATTTATCACGCGAGCGGCTTCTTCGCTGTTCAATCCCTGCCGGGCAATCAGTGCACGGTTGACGACGGGAATGGATTCATCCTCAATGATTTGCCGGATGATCGAAGGCTCGGATTTGGCTGAGAGTTCGGATTCCAGTTTTCCGGAAACAATGGGCCTGGAATTGTCGACTTTGATTTCGAATGGCATGCCCGACCGGGCATCGCGGATAAACACATAAAACGCCGGCGTTTCCTCAAGCGCAGCCACCTTTATCACCAGAATATTCTCGCCAGGATTGAGCCTGATGCGATAGCGGGTGCCGAACAGAGGAGCGGGGGACGGACCTTTGTCAAGCGTTTCGGCGACGCGTTTGCCATTGAGCCAGGCGATTACCGGGGTCGATGACGGAATCTCAAGAATGGCTTCGGTCGGCTTTTTTTCGCTTGTCCACATCAGGCGCGAGGCAAGATACATCGTCACATAGCCATCATTTGCCATGCGTTCGTTTGGCAGCACGACGCCCGAATGGCCGACGGAATCGTATTGCATCCAGTTCAACGCTGGAAACATCGCATCTTCCTGTGGTTTGGATGTATCAAATCCATTGGTTTCAGGGGCGAGTGGCTGGACAAAATCGTACATCGACGCGCATTCAAAGGGGAACGATACCAGAAATGATGTGACGGTGCCGGGAAAATACGATTGTTCTTTTCCTTTGATTTCCTCGTCGTATTGATGCATCCACGAAAACAGCCGCTGGCTGGGCTCATTGTCAGGATAATTCGCCAGCAAATCCGCGCGTCCCCGTGGTTCAAGACCCAGCGAATCGAACCTTGCAATTTTTCTGGTCAGATCTGCGAATTTCATGCGTTCTCGCCGGTTTTCGTAAGACTGCTGCGCGAATGCGTTATCCGGAATACTGAATCCCAGACCCGTCATGAGCAGCGATGCAGCCAGTATCCATCCACATTTTCGTTTTATCATTGGTACCTCATCAGGAAACCCCACAAGTGGCGGTTCAAAATGTGCGACACTTATATACGAAACGGTGGAATAACAACAATTATTTCGAAGACAGGCTTATCTTGTGACACCCTTCGTTACATGTGTGTGGTTCGTGCCACATGGCACACATTTGCATACAATTCAGGTTTTAGCTGATATACAAAATTTAATTCAAGATATTCATTGTGCAAGGGCTGTCAAAGTGGTAGACAGAGAGCATCTTAACGGCACCACAGTGGTTGTGGGGCAAATCGTCCGCATTGGACCAAATGACAAGGGAGATGTGTATCATGGCGTTTAATCCTTTCGAGATGGCTCAAAAACAGTTTGATTCGGTGGCCGAGAAACTTGGTCTCAGCCAGAGCATACGGGACCTGCTTCGCGTCCCGATGCGTGAATTCACGGTGAGTCTTCCGATTCGTATGGATGACGGTTCGATGAAAGTATTTCGAGGCTATCGCGTTCAGCACAACGATGGCCGTGGACCGTGCAAGGGCGGCATCCGCTTTGCGCCGGGTGAGACCCTGGATACAGTTCGCGCATTGGCGACGTGGATGACGTGGAAATGCGCCGTAGTGGACATTCCTCTTGGCGGTGGCAAGGGCGGCATTGACTGTGATACCCACACACTCTCGATGACCGAGCAGGAGCGTCTGTGCCGCGCATGGGTACGCGCACTTGCATCCGAAGTCGGTCCGGTTCAGGACGTTCCGGCGCCCGATATGAACACGAGAGGTTATCACATGATTTGGATGCTGGATGAATATGAAGCAATTCATCACGGCAAATTCCCGGGATTTATCACGGGCAAACCGGTAGGCAGCGGTGGTTCGCTTGGTCGTACCGAAGCCACGGGTTATGGCGTGATTTGCACGCTCAAGGAAGCCTGCAAGAAACTCGGCATCGACATCACCAAAACGACGGCGTCGATCCAGGGCTTTGGCAATGTGGCCTATTATGCCTGCGAGCGCTATCTCAAGCTGGGCGGCAAAATCATCTGCGTATCGTGCTGGGACAACACCGATAAATGCTCGTACACATTCAAGCGCGAAGCCGGTGTCGACATCGTCGAACTCAAACGCATCAGCAACGAACACGGCGAAATCGACAAGGTTCAGGCGAAAGCACTGGGTTATGAGATTCTGCCGGGCGAGGCCTGGATTGAGCAGAAAGTCGATATCCTGATCCCTGCAGCACTCGAAAACCAGATCAATGCGACGAACGTGAACAAAATCGCCGACACGGTTAAAATCATCGCCGAAGGTGCCAACGGCCCGACGACGCCCGAAGCCGACGAAGTCATCAAATCGCGCAACATCTATCTCATCCCCGATTTCCTTTGCAATGCCGGCGGTGTGACATGCTCCTATTTCGAGCAGGTGCAGTGCAACATGAACTATTTCTGGCCAAAGGACGAAGTGCTCGAAAAACTCGACCAGAAGATGGCATCCGCTTACGAGAAAGTCCACGAAATGGCAGTCGATAAGAAAGTCTATATGCGCGATGCCGCCTATATGATCGCCATCGATCGCGTGGCCAATGCCTGTGTCGCTCGCGGCTGGGCAATGAAATAATGATTCTGGGAGGGGGCAAGCCCCCTGCGCGGCTATCGGCCGGCAGCCGATACGCCGCTACCCCCGATGCGGGGCTTCGCCCCGCAACGCCCCATATCGCGGATTTCCGCAGTTGCAGCGGAGACGTTCCACGGAACGTCTTTACTTGTTTTGGCGCGCCCAAAGTCCATTGCAGATCATCGATATTCTGTGATAAAATCCGTTTGTCCGGTATCGGGCGTTCATCAACAAACAACAAGGTGAGGTACAGTCGATGGCATTTATTTTCGATAAAATGTTTACAGCGGTTAAGGATTTGGCAGGTGAAGAAGCCGTGGCAGCAGCCGAGGCAGAAGCAGCAGCAGCCAAAGAAACGGATGCATCCGAAGACGTCGACAGCGCATGCTTTTATATGGGCATAGACAATCAGGAAGCGCACGTGACGTGTGACGTTCTGAACGTTCGCCAGACGCCGTCGACCGACAAGCCCAGAGTTGGCCAGCTTCACCGCGGTGCCACGATCTGTGTCACCGGTGTGTGTGACGACTGGCTTGCCATCAACCTGCAGGGACAGACCTGCTATGTTTGCGGCAAGTACACGGATTTCTCGGCTCCCAAAGCGACTGTGACCGCTTCGGCACTCAATATCCGCAAAAAACCGACGACCGAATCCGACAAGATCGGATCGCTGCCCAATGGCACATCGATCAACGTCATTGGCCAGGAAAACGGGTGGGTTAAGATTCTGCACGGCAAAAACATTGGCTATGTGAGTGCAGAATACCTCAAGTTCGACTAATTTGGTCTGGATTTAAGCGAACAAAAGGGCATCCCGGCACGGCTGGGATGCCCTTTTTCTTTGTATTTGGGTGAACCAGGAGGGGACACGGCTTTCGCACCCGATACAGGCCCGCAGCTCAAAGCCCAAGCTGTGACTGGTTTAATCGGGCCATCCGTCTGTGAAATCCGTTTCACGGTCTTCGATGCACTTGTCCCGACAGATGACGGAATAATAGATATGTCCCGCTGCCATCGAAACCCGTACACACATCCTTGAAGCCGTACTGTCGCAGCATTTGGCTGTTTTGTATGTTGGTTCGGCTCCATTGACTAAATCTTCCGTGTACTCGCGGGCTGGTTCAAGGCAGCATTTGCCTTCTGAACATGTGACATCAGCCGGACACACATTATTGCAGCTGCCACAGCTGCGGTTCGATGAAAGATCTGTTTCACAGCCATCCAGAATCGAATCATTACAATTGGCGTACCCGAGTTCGCATGCCAGCTCAGTCATGCTGCATCTTGAGATGTGGCGTTCCGACAAACTCATCAGGCTGCCGGATGTGGAGTTTAAATCATAGCTTTCTATACACTTACCGAGACACATCGTTTGTGAAGACATACATTGTAAACATTTGCCATTTTCACACATTTCATCAGGAGCGCATGCAACGATATCATCTGCATTTGTCCCGCACAAATCATGATTCGACAATAATGAGGCTTTTTCTTTGCAAACATTCCTGTCGTTGATATTGATTTTTACATAATTGTCCGGGCAAACGCATCTGGCTTCGTCATCAACCACTTTGCACTCAAATGTATCCGGGCATGTTACAGCTGCGCAATCATCATCAATTTCACACAATGGATCGTTGTATCCCTGAATGCATTTACATGTGTAGTATTCGTTGTCGGATTCATTGTGTATGGCACAGGATGTATAAATATTTGTATCTGCACATGCACATCTGCTGGAACTATTATCTGCATTACCCAATATTGATGGCGCATCATTGCAGTATACCCATGACGAATTAGCTGCGCATATATTTACAGGTATTCGTGTTATTGTATCTTTTTGTCTTACAGATACATCCAACACATCACAGTTCGTATTTTCGGGGCATGCATAGCCTTTATAATTATCATCCAGTGGCGAGTCAGCGTTTGCAAGACCTTTTGCGCCACAGTGCGTATTGTCGTTCTTAATGCACAAACCGCTGTTGTTCATTCGATAACCTGTAATACACTCACACTTTCCGTTCCTGCACACGGTGTTATCACCACATAAATAAGTATTTTCAATTGCATAACCATAATCATCCTGTAATGCACCGCAGTATCTGGTGTCAGTGGTTGGATCAATACATTCATTATTCTTATTTATCAGCAAGCCGTCTGGGCAGGTGCATTTGCCATTATTGCAAGTAATATCGTTTTCTGTTATACAGGTTTCACCATTCAGATTATCTGTATTGTTGGCACCACAATACTTATTGTTGCGCATCGGGTCAACACAGTGGCCTTCCCGCAGCAGCAAGCCGTCCGGGCAAGTGCATTTGTTCTGTATGCAGGTTTGCGATTCCTCGGCGCTGCATGACATCATATTATCGCATGCGGTACCACACGTATTGTTATTGTTAAAATCGACACAATGCCCATTGCACAGTGTGAGATTATTGGGACAGACACAAATACCATTTTGGCATTTTTGCCCTTCTGATGTTTTGCATGCAACCATACTCTCGCATGTCAGACCACATGTTTTATCGGCATTCAGATTCACGCATTCGCCACTGCAATCGACGGTGCCTGGTCTGCAAAGACATTGTCCTTCCCTGCATTCGCGTTCATTGCTGCATTTCTCTCCTTTCGGACTTTCACAGGTTGCGCCACATGTCAGATCCGACAATGGATTGATGCAGATATTGCGAACACTGCCATCTTCAGAAATCGATTTGCACGAAACTGAGCCGTAACCACATTCATTCACACTGCATTTGCCATCCACGCAAACGCCTTCACATGGCTGGTTACATCCGCCACAATGCTGTTTATTATGAAGCACCTCGGTGCATTCTTTGCTTCCTGAATCTGCATCACAAAGCAATTGGCCTTGTTTGCAGCTGCTGCACATCACACCTGCACTTTCGTCGATAGTTGTGCCTTCCTGCTTGTAAACACAATAGGGAAAATCATCCGGACATATATGATACTTGTTATAGCGTCCATTTTGATCTGCACTGGGCGATCGAATGTCGGATAAATTGTTGTCTCCCAGAATACCAAGAAATGTGACGTCACTGCCGCCACATGAGCTGCCATCGAAATGCGGTGGTTCTTCAATCGAACATCCGGCAAAACCGCATGCAATGGTGATAAATGCGATGATCCGATTTTTATTCATATCCACAATCCTTATATTGAAGTGCGTGTTTGTTATCCGAACGATTGCTATCTGAACGTTTAGATTACCATTTTTGAACCAGGTGTCTATGTTTTTTGAATCAGATGCCCTAATTTCTGAAACTCGATTTGTGCGGCCATCCTCAAATCCTTCTCGGATATTGGCCTATTTTCGGGCGCTGCGAGATGCGCTGCATGCAGAATGGCATTCTTGATATGCCCGCCGCACAGCGCATGGTCCCGTGCAAGCTTGTAATAGTTAATATCCGGATCGACCTGAGCTTCTGGCGCGATCAATGTGCGCCACAGTTTTTGCCGTTCGGCGACACCGGGTTCCTTAAATGTGATGCGGTACTGAATGCGCCGTTCGAGTGCCACATCCAGGGTTTGCCCCAGATTCGTCGTCAGTATCGTAATGCCGTCGTACCGCTCAATTTCCTGCAAAATGATATTGATCTCCATGCATAACGAATCGACGCCTGAACCATTGGCTACGAGAATATCTGCATTCGGAATGAGTATGATTGTCTGTTTATCCGGAATTTCATCAAATATCAGGTGCCATAAATGCGGTTTACACTGAAGCAGTGCGGAAACATTAATTTCGTATAAATCCATTCCGAGTGATGATGCCAGGTAATGTGCGAATTGCTTCTTTCCATTCCCTGGTGTACCATACAACATCAGACAATATTGACTTCCTGAATCTGAATGCAAACAAGCACTGCAATAACCCAGGATCTTTTCGTGTATATCTTCCGGAGCAAACAAGACATCCTTTGGCATGTACACTGAATAATATGGGCTTTCTGGAAAATCCATAACGGCATCCTTGTCCAATCGGTGTAAAAACTCTGAAGTCAAGTATACATCACTACCGGTGTCAGTTTCCATTTTTCTGAATCTGAACAATGAATGGTTCTCCAAAAAACGGTGTATGTCACTTTTGTGGAAATAGAACCCGGAGTCGGCGGATACATCCTGTACTTCAAACAGTGCCTCCAGAAGCTGTACGTCCATACCTGTACGATTGATGTCTGCATGAATGCATGCGCACAGATTTTGCAGCTCACGATGCGTATGATGCATATACAAAACAAGAACGACGTAAATCTCCAAAGGCATCAGGCCGTCTTGTTCAGCTGCTGCGACCAGAGGCACCGAAACACCGGAGGCGTGCAACGATTCCGCTTTTTGAAGCCACATCTCCAGCAACGATTCCATCTGGTAGTCTGCGGCCACTGCTTCGAACCGCTGGCGACGCAGATACCGGCTTAACAAACAACGTACCAGCGTATTGCCGACTTTTAATACATCCAGATTGGATCTGAATTGGATCTGGTTCAGCGATTTAAGTGCTGTTGCTTCATTGTTTGTGATATGTTCGAACAATTGTGTGTTCATCATTTGTACACCTGACATGGGATTCTATCTACGGTATATCAAACAAGAGTTTTGGGGATTTGGGCGGCAGGGATGCATTCTT
>CAMKRB010000090.1 GCA_946415045.1 uncultured Myxococcales bacterium | reverse complement strand
CGGCAGTTTATTCTGCAACCACCAAAGTGAGAATGGTTACACAATTACCATCTGCGAGTTACCGGAAAAGCATCTTCGGTTTCTTTTCATTGCCAATGCGAGCCCTGTTGACGCGGAATATTATATTGCCTCCATGCTGACCACAGTCACAGGCGCAGAATACAAAGGCCTGCCGGAAAAAGTGCAGGAATATGATGAACTCATGCATAGCGGAAGCATGCGCGACAATGCAGTGCTCATGGATGCTTCGCCGCAATACGACTATCTTTTGGGTACATACCATAACGACAAATACGGGGATTTAGTAATTCTCAAAGACGAAAACACTATCATCGCCCAAACCGAAGCATATCGTTCGCGTCTTGGATTTCATTCCAGCTATGACAACTCAATGAGCGAAGAAATCGATAGCAAGGAAGCTGCCGAAGTAAAGAAATCCCATCCGGAATATATTCTGGTCGAAATGGATACCGGTGCGCTGGTAAACGAGACATTGCAAACCGAAATGATATTGTTCGATCCGCCGGTTGCAAATTATACAATCACCGCAGACACGGACCCCAATGCACCAAAAGGCGCAAAAGCCAGGGCTATCTATATCAATGCGAAAACCCGATTTGACAGGGTGGACAATCCTTAGGTTTTGTTGAGCAACTGCTTGAAATATCGAACGGCAGACAGACGCGCATTGGGTTCTTTACACAGCAGCATCTGGCAGATTTCGGGCAGTTCTTTTGGCGCATTGATGATATTGTGATTGACGGGCATCGGTGCAGGCGTAAAGCAGTGCATATAGAGGGTATCCGAAGCCGTCGCCCCCTGAAACGGCACATTTCCCGTCATCCACTCATACAGGATGATCCCGACCGAATACCAGTCGCTCGCACTCGTGAGCATATTTTTTCGACCGTAAGCCTGAGCCGGTGACATATACAACGGAGTGCCAATTGCGATCCCCTCGGGCTGATATCTGTGCCAGTGGCCATCGATCGTGGCAAGCGCAAAATCGATGAGCCGGATTTCGCCGTGCGTATCGAGTAGTATATTGGTCGGTTTGATATCGCGGTGAACGATTCCGACAGAGTGTACGGAAGTGAGTGCAACAGCGAGTTTTCTTAACAGTTCACGAACGAACGTCCAGTCGTGTTTCTGCGGCATGAGTCTGGCGAGAGTCATGGACAGAACGTATTCTTCATAGAGATAGGGATGGCCGGTGCTATCGACATCGAAATCGACAATGGCAGCAGTACAGTCGATAATCCCGTTATTCATCAGGGTTTGGGACGATTCGAATTCGCGCTCGAATTGCCCGAACAAATAGGTATTTTCAGCTTCGGTCTGGATGCCGTATTTGACCATAAAAGTGAAAGGGACCGAGGGGTGTGAAGCTAACCAGAGTTCACACATACCACGGCATCCGAGCAATTTGCGCAGCACGATTTCATTCGGAGGCATTCCCCGCAAAGATTGTAGTTGTGCAAGTTCCTGTTTATCCATAAGCCTGGCCTGCTGCCCGGAGCATCATCAAAGCCGCGCCTTTCGGCGCGGTCATTACAGAGAATCCCAGTCGTCATCAATTCCGGGAAGAGCCACATCCGCGAGGCTGGCGGATTCAGGCTGTTTGACGCCCATATTATCTGCCGAAGGCATATCCATCACGGTAGGCGCAGCAGCCATCACAACCGACGCATTTCCGGTAAATTCCTTCACGAGATCGGTGAGCGATTCATCTTTGAGATTGAAAGCGCTATCGAGCGATTCAGCGCTTGGGCCATCGAGCTGTTCTTTGAGCGTCTGAATTTCATTCTGGAGCTGGCTGATGATCTGATTGAGTCTGACGACTTCATCGGAAGCATGTTTTTCGCGAGCATCGAAAGCAGCCACTTTCTTGACGATTTCGTCGATGGCATCATTCTTGACGGGAAGAGCGATTGGAAGTTTTGCGGAGGGATCGAGTGCTGCGAGTTTTTTCTGGATGAGCAGCGTCTGAGCGCGGGCAATGAGATAGAGCTTATGGTTGTTGTCGGCGCGTTTTTTGGACTGATTCATCTGCCGCTGAGCGACCAAAACTTCTTTGCGTAGCGCACGGTTGCTGTCGGCGACTTCTTTTTTAGCGGCGTCAAGCTCGGTTCGGTAGTCGCGTTTGAAAGCAGCGAGTTCGCCGCGAACGTCCTTGAGCGAAGCCTGAAGCGATGCATTTTCGCGAGTCAGCTCGTCAATATTATCGGCGTTATCGGGTGTTTTTGGCGATTCCTGAGCAGGCGCATCGGCTTTAGGCGTATCGCTGTTCTGGCTGATTTGTTTTTCGAGTTCTGTGATGCGCGCATTTGCCGCCTGCAGACTGGACTGCAGATTGCTGTTGGATTCACGCAGAGAAATGACTTCGCGCTGTTCATTCTGGTCTGCTTCGGAATTGTTTTTAATATCCTTGCGCAGCGATTTGTTGTCCTGGCTGAGACTGTAGTTCTGCTCCTTGAGCCGCGTGACTTCGGCCTCGAGCGTTCTCGTTTTTTCCTTGAGATCGTCGACGCTGACCTCCGGTGTACTCTTTTTGTTCTTTTTAGCAGATTTTTTATCGGATTTTTTGATACCGACAACATTTTTATCGGAAACGGAGACAGGTTCATCTGCTTTAATTTTCAGGCGATTGACTTCGTCAACCAATCTGTTTTTTTCGGATTCGATGGGTTTGAGCTTGAACAGATATTTATCCCGCTCGCGCCTGAGCACGATGATAAAATAGATGCACACGATGAGCACGACGAGTGCAACAACGAGCACAATCTGCATGGTCTGTGGCTGCATAAAACAAGTCCTTCAAACGGCAAACGGCAGGCAATTCCGAAGCCGCAGCAAAGCACAAAGCGGCGCAAACGCTGGTCAAGGTGAACGGCATGCATAAAAAACGTCTGCGAGGCTGTGCCAGAATACAGCATGCCAATATCCAGTTATGCCACGGCCTTGTTTTATGTCAATGTTTTGAGTATAATCCGGGACTTGTCTGATGATGACAGACGCGTATTGCCCGCAGGGCAATAGCGGCTGTGAGCGTGCGTATTGGCGCTTGCGACAATAGCACGCGCCCCAAACACAAAGCGCACAGCATCCGGGAATGGCGAGGCACAATCGAACATGCCAAAACTGATATATTTTTCGACAAACGGCAAATGGATAGAGCATACGCTCGAAGCGCATACGACGATCGGCCGTCATCCGGACCAGGATCTGCAGCTGCTTGACCGCATGATAAGCAAGCAGCATGCGGAGATAAACAAAGTAGGCGAAGATTATGTGCTGAGCGACGTCGGGAGCCGCAATGGAACGCTCCTGAACGACGAACCCGTGGAGGAACCCACGGTTCTTCGGGACGGCGATGAGATCGGGATAGGCAATCATGTGCTTCGTTTCAGCGATCCCCCGACGCCGGTTCGAATCAAGCAGCATATGGAAAGCAATTTGTCGGATTCGTCGAGTTCGTCGCATCCGATTCGCAAACGCGTCAGTTCCAACCGATTTTTGCCCGAAAGCGAAATCAAGTCAGACAGCGATGTGCGCGAGGATTATGAAAAACTGCGCGTGGCAGCCGAACTGAGCGAAGAAGCGTCTGTCACGTTTGATGTGGACACGCTTTTGAAGATCATTGTCGAGAAAGCGTTCAAGCTGTTCAAGGCAGACCGCGCAGCGATTCTGATGCGGGATGAATATGGGGCGATGCATACGAAGATTGCGGTTGATCGCAACCTGAATCCGATACGTCATTTCAAGATATCCGAAACGCTTCTGGACGAGGTGATTGGCGAGCAAAGTGCGGTGCTGTCAGGAGATGCGCTGCAGGACAACCGGTTCTCTTCTTCGACCTCGATGCTCGTCGACAACATCCGATCGACGATGTGCGTGCCGCTGATGTATCACAGCGAGGTTCTGGGGATTATCAATCTTGACACGCAGTTCATGACGGGGGCATTTGTAGAAAAGGATTTGCAGATTCTGACGGGATTTGCGCGGCAGGCTGCATTTTGCATCCAGCAGAACCGTCTCATCGAAGAACTCCGCCGCAATGCAGTGATTAAAGAAAATCTTCGCCGAATCATCTCACCGCATCTCATCGACGACGTCATGAGCGGGAAAATCGAGCTTGAAAAAGGCGGCAGACGGACAGAAGCGACAGTACTTTTTGCCGACATTCGCGGGTTCTCAAATATGACAGAAAAGAATACGCCTGAAATGATCGTCAACATGCTGAACGACTTTTTTGAGCGCATGGTTTCTTGCGTTTTCGAACACGAGGGAGAGCTGGATAAGTTCGTCGGTGATGAAGTGATGGCGGTATGGGGTGTGAATGTGGCGTCACAAGCGCATGCACAAACCGCAATCGAATGCGCCATCGACATGATGAAAGCGGTCGAAGCCCTGAACAATGAGCGGGAATCGGAAAATGAGGAGCCCATCACGGTGGGCATTGGCATCGCCACTGGTTTGATGATTGCCGGTTACATGGGATCAACCCAGGCAATGGGCTATACGGTCATCGGTGATACTGTGAATCTGGCATCACGTCTTTGTGATGCCGCACAGGGCGGTGAAATTCTCATCAATGACGAAGCCTGGGAACAGGCCAAAGACCATGTCAACGGCCGTCAGCTTCCGCCCATCATGATCAAAGGCAAGCATGATCCCGTTAACGTTTTCAGAATTCAATACCGGTAAATAGAATTATTCAGATCATATAATAGTTAATCATTGAATCATAATACCATGCGACATCCGGCAAATACAGATATATATACGAGTGTAATCAACAAGTCTGGATATACATTTGTACATTTTATTATTCATACACTCAGCAGTATATTATTGATCTGTATTTGCGCATCACCGGCATCAGCCGAAGAATCCGTCAAACCGAGTGAAGCATCGGCAGAAGGAAATATAGAAAGTGCTGATAATTCTATAGACATTGTTTCTGCAGATGCGGAAACAGCCATTCATCCGTCTGCAAAGATTACAGATTTCGAATTTGAAGGGCTGAAACGCACGCGCAGATCCTATTTAATGGCGGAATTATCGGGTTATATAGGGATGCAGGCAAACCAGGCCGACAAGCAGGCAATTGAAACCGATCTGCAGCGCATCGGATTGTTTGATGAAATCCATATATCATTAAAACCATCCGGAAATGACGCCATTGTACATGTTTCGCTGAAAGAAAAGTGGTCGCTGATTCCAATCCCCATGTTTTCCTATATTGACGAATTTATGGGCGGATTGTTTTTGATGGACATGAATGCGTTTGGAGCAAACAATAAAGCCATCATCGGAGGTTTTGGCTCCAAATCAAGGCTTCGCGGCATGCTGTCGTTTTCAACGCCATCACTCGTGGGAAGCCCGGGTCTTTCGTTCTTTATATCGGGAGCAAAAGATGATGTGGTCGTGCATGATGCCGATAAACACACGATACTCAAATACAAATCAGTGAACTATACACTGGGTACAAAGCTGAATTATAAATTCACACCGGTTCTCGAAGCAGGCATCGGCGCAGATTATCAGTTTGCGGATAATTCACCGAAAGAGTATACGCACGAAAAGTTCGATTCAAAACGCGAGCATTCGGTTCAGGCATTATCGCTCAACGGCAGCTTCAAATATGAAAAATCCAGCTGGAACGGCTGGTTCATGTCTTCGCTGAAAGCCGCAGTATCCGCTGTTCTTGCGCTCGTCAATTCCGATATGATCTCGCCATCCGTAAGCGTGAACCTGAGCTATCAGCGTCCGGTCTTTTTCGAAAGGCTTCGGTTTCTGGCGCATGCCGGGGGCTATTATTCCTGCAATTCCCCCATTCCAATGTATAAGAAAGCCCGGGTGGTGGGCGTCGATATTCTGCCGAGCAGAATGATATCGCCTGTGATGCTTGCTGGTGGCACCGGACTTGAGGTTGGCATCTATCGGTTCAAATGGGCATCTTTCAGCGTGGGTGCGCAGTATCAGGTGATCTATACCAAACGCTGGGAAGCCGATGATATGATATTTCACCACGGATGGTCGTCATCTCTGAATGTGAATCTGTCAAAGATTGCGTTTCCTGCGTTCAGCATTGGGATGACCCAGGATCTGGTCAATCAGCGGATTCAGTTTGCATTTGGCATGGGCATGTCGATGTAGGGATACAAAAAAAGGCACCCGAAGGTGCCGTTATTTCATAACATTAATGTTCGATAATCGAATTTAAAGACTGTAGTCATTACACGAAACGGGCACGACGACGAGCTTCTTTCCGACGACGACGGGCAGCTTCTTTCTGCTTACGTTTACGAATGATGCTCGGTTTTTCATAGTGGCGACGACGTTTGAGTTCTTTCATGACGCCTTCGCGAGCCATATGACGTTTGAGCTGGTTGATAGCGCGACCAAGATTTGCGCCTTCGACAGCGACCTGAAGTGGCCCTAATTCACGAGATTTACTTTCCAAAACCTTTCTCCTTCCGGTTAAGAGTAACAAAAACCCGCCATAACATTGACTCTGCGAGCGAATGACCGGGCTAGCCACTCGCCTGCACACGGGCGGGCGGGTTTATAGGGAAAAAGTTTAAGTTTGTCAAGCATTGGATAATGGCTGTGAAACCGCGATATTTTACTTTTTTCCCGACTTGGCATAGTTTATGAGACAGGACAGAACCAGTGCGCGTTGCGGGTCATGCACCATGCGCAACGCGGATTGCAAATGCATCAGGGAACTCCGGAGGAAATGAAATGAAGAAAATACTATGGACGCTGGCGACACTGGCCATGCTATTACCGACCGCATCCTTTGCACAGAACTCGTGGCTCAAGGCCCCCGGCAACGCCCAGGGCAGCGAAGACGCAGGAGCCGCTCAAAACAACAACGCGGTCGATGATCCATCCAAGGTGCTTCCCGAAGACGTCGAGAAGCGTTTTAAAGCCGTCCGGGACGATCCCGATCCGGATCAGCTTGTCCGCGACGCCCATTACTGGGTTTCGAACGAAAACGCGCAATACGTATGGTATCCGTACATCAAGGATTTGGGCGGCGTGATGTCAGGTGTAGGCACCGACCAGGTCTATCTGCTCGCCGGATGGATGAACGCGTCGATCGTCATCCCCATGGATTTCGACAAAATGATCCGCAATCTTCACCTGGCCTATGGCGCAGCATTTCTGGAGTCCGAAAACATCGAAGAATTCCGGACCTACTGGAAAAAAGAAAACGAATCAAAGATGAAGGCCGCCGTCGATAAGCATTTTCCTGACGATGCAGCTGTCATCATGAAAGCCTGGCGTTCGGGTGTCCGCGAGGTGAATGGCCGTTTTAACCGCCTTGTGAAAAAATACAGCGGCGGCAAAGCCAAAGAAGGCGAAGTCATCGTCAGCATCCCAACATTTATTACGGACGAAACCCAGTACAACCGCATCCGCCAGCTGTGGCAAAACCACCGCGTTTTCCCGGTCTGCGGCGATCTGACCGGCGACAAGGCCATGCTTGACATTGCAAAAGCGCTCAAAGACTCCAATCTCGAAATGCGCGTACTCTACCCGTCCAACGCGGAACACTATTTCGAATACGGGCCCAGCTATCGCCGCAACATCATCGAAATGCCGTTTGCCGACAATTCGCTCATTCTGCGTACCCGCCAGATGCGTTCGCTGGGTGTCGCAGAGGAAGGCGACTATCATTACAATATGCAGAGCGGTGAAAACTTCAAACTGTGGCTGAAAACGACGAATATCAAAGACCAGCACACAATGCTCCGCAAGCGTTCCAAGACAGAAACCACGGGACTTTCCATACTCGACTACCGTCCGGAGCCTTCAAAGAATGCCCCGCCAATTGCGCCAATGCCCTAGCCATTCAAATCGATCAGGAATCAACCAAATTCTCAAGAGCAGCCGAAATGTCGTGGATCGATCGGATACGAGACAAACTATACGGATTTGAAACGCGAGGCCCGGAACCGGCAAAGCCACCGGTTTCCGTGGCAGCGCCGAATCCTGAGATGCCATCCGTATTTCCCGAACGCGTCCTGTTTGTGTGCAGCGGCAACATGTGTCGTTCAGCATACGGGGAATACCGGTTCAAATCGCTGATAGCCGCATCTCATCCGCAAACGCACGTCATATCGGCCGGAACGCTCCGCATCATTGGCCAGCCTGCTGCAGCCGGCATGGTTGCCGCAGCAGCCGAACGCGGTCTCGATCTCAGCCCGCACCGTTCCAATGCCTTATCAGGTGTGCTGGTACAATCCGCCGATACGATATTCGCCATGGAACAATCCCACCGCGAAGCATTGCTGCGCATCGATCCACAATCCCGCAGCAAAATCGTGATGCTGGGGCTGTACCTCAACACCCCGGCGCCCGAAATCGAAGACCCGATAGGCCGTGAACCCGAAGTCTACATCCGTGTGGCCGCCCAGATCGACGAAGCGCTCGGCAACTGGATTGGCCGCTGCGAAGCCGGATTATCCGCATAAATGCAGGGGGGCAGTGGCCCCCCGCGCCGCTATCTGCGATACGCGGTGCCCCCCGCGCCGCTATCTGCGATACGCGGCGCACTCGCATGGTCTTTGGAAATCATGCATGCCATCGCTAAATACACAACCCCTGCGCCAACCACACAGTTCTATTGACAGCCAGGACAACGGCGAGTATTAGAAAATAGCGGGATTTTGATGAGAAAATTCCGATTTTGATCACGTATGGACAGTTCAGGGAAATGGTCGATCAACTAGCCAATCAGCTGGGAAAACACAGTGGTCACGGTGATATCGTCAATGTGGGCGAAGTACTGGACGACAGATACGAGCTTGTAGAAATCATCGGACGCGGCGGGTGTGGTATTGTATTTCGTGCGGTCGATTTAAATTTGCAACGCGATGTTGCAGTAAAGGTACTCTCGGCAGAAGGTATCAGTCAGGACAACACATTCGACCGATTTGAGCAGGAGAGCCAGATTCTGCGCCGCCTGCATTCGCCAAACACGGTTTATTTCTATGATTATGGCATGACCCCTCAGCACGTGCCCTATATCGTGATGGAATACGTCGTTGGCAAGCAGCTCAAAACCATACTTGAAACCGAAACAAAACTCCCGCCCAAACGCGTCGTCGCCATTCTGATGCAGGTGCTGTCGTCTCTGAACGAAGCCCATAGCTACGGCTTTGTACACCGCGATTTAAAGCCCTCAAACATCATGCTCTGCCAGAGGATGGGATTTCCGGACGACTTCGTAAAAGTGCTCGATTTTGGCATTGCCAAGATATTTGACGACGACGACTCCGATCCCGATCCCGGTGAAAACGAGGATTTGATCGACGAAGATATCGCTGGCACGCCCAAATACATGGCCCCCGAGCTTTTCAAGAACAAGCCGTTCACACCACAGTCTGATTTATATTCACTGGGATGCATTGCTTACGAAATGCTCACAGGCATTGCTCCCTTCGACGGCGACACGCTTCACGTCACCGTAGCCAAGCATCTGTTTTCAGAACCACCTGAAATGGGACCGGAATTCGATGCATATCCCAATATCGTCGGCGCTGTCTTCAAGCTGCTGGCCAAAAAGGCCGAAGACAGATTCGAATCTGCGCAAGCCGTGATGGATGTGCTCGAACACTGGAACGAGCCCATCCCTGTTCCCGCACTGGCCTCGGAATTCGAAGAAGAAACCGAAACCATGCAGCGCCCTGCAACCGCCGATCTGAGCAGCAACGCAGCATCAAATGTCCAGAAATCCTCCAAACAGATCGAAGCGGTAGCCGCACCGAATACAGCATCAAGATCATTGCTGATAACCATATTGATAGGCGTTCTCGGCATCGTCTTTATCGCTGCAGTTGTGGGAATTATTGTATACTGGATACGATCCACACAGCCAGCCACCGAACCGTCTGTGGATGTCATACCAACAAATTCGCCTGCACCCCAAAGGACTGAAGTGTCTCAGCAGTCGCTCAATGACATTGCTTTTGTGAGTGTAGGATCCGGGGTAAATGCCACAGCTTATGGAATGCTTGATCGCGGCACATTATTGCATCTGGACGAACTGATGTTTGGCGAAACAAATCAGGACAGCGATTCTCAGCCTTCCGAAAAAAAGCCATCCCGGCATGCAGATAAAACAAACAAAAAATCATCCTCTCCCGAAGACTCTGCCGCCCAAACCTTCACAGTTCAATACTCGCCGGCAGATGCGCGATTCGGTATACTGAATGGCACAGGCAGCTGCTCAAATGGAACATGTACAGTAAAGCCGGTAAATACCGATAAACCAACACAGATCGTATTTTCATCCAAAGGTTATGTTCCCAAAAGTATTGTGCTGAAAGGCAAAGAAACCACCTACACGGTCATGCTCCAAAAGACGCCCGGTTCAGAATAGCGTGTGAATCCCAATGATTACAGACATTATAGTGGTATCAATCATATTTGTATGGGGCGTGTTTGGATACAGGCAAGGCTTTATACGACGCGCATTTGCGCTTGCCGGCGTGATACTGGTCGCAGCATTATCGGCACCTCTTGCGAACATACTGCATGCAGTCATCACCACAGAATTCAACATTCCGCTGAACGAACACTATTCAAAGACAGCTCTGCTGGCTGCATCAGCCTGTCTAATATATATCGCTTGTTTTTGCGTAGGAAAGTTTCTGCATAACACGCTTGTAAAAGGCATTAACGTTGCAGAAAAAACAAACCATGTACTCGGAATGATACTTGGAATTATAGAATCTGCGCTGGCGATATATTTTGTTCTCGGCGTC
>CAMKRB010000089.1 GCA_946415045.1 uncultured Myxococcales bacterium | reverse complement strand
CTTCATTCGCGCCATTCACCGGATGGCGCTCATTCCGGCCCCCCCCGTCCCCCGGCCTTGGTTCTACACATTCTTAGTGCGACGCTAAAACGCCATCCACGGCGTTGTACCGTCGCACCGCCGACATCGTGTCGGCGGGTAAGTCGTTAGCTCATCACGACGGCCCGCGGCCGTAATGCTTGTTTCTGCGCAGATATACATATCACGTATAGAGTCAAGCTTAGGGCTGAATTGTTACCCCAATTCCCCTCATTCCAAAGTCAGAACCTTGAAAAAGTGCGAAAAAATTGGTATAAACGGTGAGCTATGCCTTTCTTTAGGAGGTACATATGAGATTAAACCGCATATTAAGATATTTTATTCCATTTTTAACCGCTTTTGCGCTGGCTGCATGCGAAGATGATTCCATTTCAGGAACCACCGTACAAAGCTATCCGATCAATCCAGACCCGCAGCCGGGTCCAGGTCCCCAACCAGATCCTGATCCCGACCCGGATCCCGATCCAGACCCGGATCCAGACCCAGATCCAGATCCAGATCAAACCGCCATTTTGATGGCGGCATCGCCGATGGATATGGAAATTCCGAACGACGGATTCGTGCGTGCACAGGTCATTTTGATCGCGACAAGCGGCGATAATTCAGGTGAAGGACTGGCGGCGCACACGATTAAATGGTCGATCGAATCGGGCAATGAGCACGTGACGATCGCGGCCAAAGCCTCATCGACAGCCGAAGGCGGAATCGCCAGCATGACGATTACATCTCTTGGTGAGGTAGGAGAAGCTGTGGTCGTTGCCGAAAGCTCCAAAGCTGCGCGGCCGGTTAAGTTCCATGTGACCGTTCTCGACAAGCCAACCGGAGCGATGCAGGTGACCGCGAAATACACAGGCCCAGCGCCCATCGCGAATTACAGCATCCGACTGTATGACGGCAAAGAAGTGCAATGCGCCATGATCGACGTCAAAGACAGCGTTGAAGCCGAACCACTGCTTCCTGCAGTCGATGCCCCGAACGCGACATTTGAGAATCTGGGCGTTGATCAGCGTTATTCCGTGATTGCATATGGATATGCACAGAGCGGTGCGATGATTGCCGCAGGCTGTCTGGATTCGGGCTTGAATATCAGCGAAGGCAATATTCTGAACGCCATCGTTTATCTCGATACCATTGCACTCGATCCATCCTACACCTACCACGTTCGCAGCTATTTCGATTTGGGCGAGGTCGTGGGCGCATTTGGTAAAATTGGTACGTTCATCACCGGATTTAGTGCTTTCGTCAATAATCCGGGTGATTTTGTTTATGGCAAGGCTTTGGATTTGGTTGAAGCTGGTATTTCCAGCGTAGTCCCCGGCTGGATATCCTCATTATTGGGTTGGGGCGTCGATAAAATTCTTGATGTAACCGGTGTTAAGGACGGTTTAAAAGACTGGATTAAAAATCAGATAACGAGTAGCTCTGTGGGGTGTAAAGCCGGTCTATTTTCCTGCCAATTGACCAATCTCGTGCAGCGCATGGAATTTACAGGGAATTTCTCCGTTGAGAAAGCTGGCTCAATTGAATTGAAAGGAAAAGATACCTACACAGGATTGGCGGTTTATTGGCTAGAAAAACGTTATTCGTTCTCCTCAGACCAGATGGGGCTGGGCTCAAATGTCAAATTCCTCGAAGGCGAATGGGAAGGCGCACTGGCCAATGGCTATGACAAACTCTCCGTGGAAAGTCATAAACTTGAACTTCGATATGGCCAGGTGATCATGTTCTTGATCAACCACTTCCTGCTGCCAAAAGTTGCCAACGGCGCAACGTCTTTTGAGGATGCCGTCGGCTATTGGATTAACAAAGATGGACTCGCGAATTGGTTACACAATAAGATCAAGGTTAGCGCACTTGGTTACAGTTGGCAATTGAGCATGGATACAGCAAATAGTATCTCAAACGGTCTGGTTAGTACGCTCGTAGGCATATTCAATTTTGCTTCTGCGTTTGCCGAACTGCAAACCGCCGGCAGCGATATCGAAATCAGTGGTACTGCGATGTTCAAAGATACCAATGCCGATAACCTTGTGGATATCATCGATGGCGGCAAATGGAATGGCAGCATGATGATTAAAACCAAACAGGATGGCGTCGAAGTATCAAAGACCACAGCCGTTCGCGGCATCTGGAGCGGATACAATAAAGAGAATGTTAAGATTGATGAAACAAATATTTATTGTACATCTCCCAAAACCATCAATGCAGATGGACGCCTGTGCGATTTCCCGGCGATTGATTTGAACTCGCTGAATGGCTCCGGTATGTGTGCAGAGTATAAAGCATGCGCAGGTAACTAAGATTCAGGCGCAATTGTTCTAAAGATCCCGACGACCCAGAGTTGCCGGGATTTTTTTTGGCTTTTTATGCAGCAACAAATGGTGTAATGGCTCAAGCCCTCATGCATGAACGCCATTCGGCGTTCAATATCAATAGCCCCCGATTGGAGCCGCAGGCGACTATCGGGGGATCAAAGCATTCCAAACCTCCTTTTCCAACTTTTTGCCGGCCTAAAGGCCGGCAAAAAATTGGGTAGAGGGAGAGCGCGCTTATCCCCCGGCGTTGCCGGGGGCTATTGATATTAAAGCCCTGACGGGCTTTTCATTAGCCTGAATTGTCACTACACAACAACAAATGGTGACAAAATACCCCACCTAAGGCTTGACCCGGGATGCAATATCGGCGATAATCATGGCCGGATTGACGCGGTTTTCTTGAGAGGCATTGGTATGGCGACGCGGTTTCAGGATTATATTTCACCGACAAAAATTTCTTACATGGATGGCAAACCGACGACCATTCATCTGCGCAAATGCCGCATCGTGACGCAGCAAAAGGCCAATCGCCGCGAGTGGGTATTTGAGCACGGGCTGATAACGATTGGATCGCTCGACGACAACAATCTGGTCGTTAAGGATGATTCGGTGAGCCGGTATCATGCGCAGATCATTCAGGCGGACGATTCTTATGTGATTAAGGATTTGGAATCGACGAATGGCACGTGGGTGAATCAGGTGCGCATTAAGGAAGCGTATCTGTCGCCGGGTTGTTTGCTGCGTTTTGGGAGTGCGGAGTTTATTTTTCAGCCGCTGGATGAAGAAGTCGCCGTTGTGCCGTCGACAGAAGAAAAATTCGGTGATATCGTTGGCGGAAACGTCAAAATGCGAGAAATCTACGGCATTCTCGAAAAAATTGCGCCAACCAACGCAACCGTCGTGATCGAAGGCGAAACGGGAACCGGTAAGGAAGTGATTGCACATACGCTGCACAAGATGAGCTTGCGCGCCAAGAAACCGTTTGTGGTGTTCGATTGCGGCGCAGTCCCGGAATCACTCATCGAAAGCGAACTGTTCGGGCACGAGAAAGGATCATTTACGGGTGCAATTATGACGCGTCAGGGGCTTTTTGAACTGGCGCAGGGCGGCACGATGTTTCTGGACGAATTGGGGGAACTGAGCCTCGAGCTTCAGCCCAAATTGCTGCGCGTGCTGGAACAGCGAGAGGTTAGAAGAGTTGGCGCAGCCAAACCGATTCCTGTGGATGTACGGGTGATTGCGGCAACCAATCGCAAACTCGAAGAAGAGGTTCGCAACAACCGGTTCCGCGAAGATTTGTTCTACAGACTGTCGGTCGTCCGCATCTTTTTGCCGCCGCTTCGCGAGCGCATCGACGATTTGCCGTTGCTGGTCAAGCATTTCCTCAAGAATTCATCGTTTAACCGCGATTTGAACGGCAATCTCAAACTGCGTTCGATTTCGCGGGAAGCCCTGCGTGCAATGACGCAATACATGTGGCCCGGCAATGTCCGCGAACTGTTGAATGTCGTGGAACGCGCATGTTCTCTGGCCGATGGCGACTGCATTGAACTGGGTGATTTGCCCGAGCATATCGCCAGATGTGTTGGTAATCAGGAGTCGCAGCCCGAAGCACCAGTTGCCGAAATCGTACAACCCAAAGCCGAATCCGAATCATCATCGGTCGAAATCCATCCGGCTGCGGATTATACCAACAAAACCTTTAAAGAAGCGAAAGAAGCGTGGCTGGCCAGTTTTGAGGGTGAATACATCCGCGCGCTCTTGGAACGCAACAACTACAACATCTCGCAGGCATCGCGTGAGTCCGAAATCGACCGAAAGTATTTCCGCAAGCTGATGAAAAAGTACGGCATCGCGAACAGCAGCAATGATGCCGGTGATGCCGATGGGGATGAGGATTAATCCCCTATTCCCCAAGACTCAGCAAACACAGTTCATCCGCTTGTCCCTGTTTTAAAGCCTCGATGATTTCGTCGAGGAATTCCCGGGGAACGAGCGATTCTGCATCTGGAAAATGCGCATGGATGTGGGCGGCGAGTTCTGTGGGTTTTGTGCCGAGCAAATGCGCAAGCTGCGGAATATCGATATCTTCGCCGCCTTCAGCTGCAAGCCGAAGTTCAGCCACTCGCCATGCAATTGCCCAGGGTTTATCCGTCATTCGCTTGAACGGCGGGAGCGCAAAACTGCCGCTCGCCAGTCCTCCAAACATCAGCTTGAGCAATTCATCGATAAAATCGCGCACCACAAACGGCGGGATATCCATGCCACGGGCATAGCGAAACATCGAGATCATCCCCATTGCAAATGCGCTGTTTTCTTCAAAAGCAATAGTATGCGCATCATCATCGCCAAACCACTGCGCCAGCTCGCGCTTGCGCGCCGATATGATAAATAAAAGCCGCCTGCATTCGGCGATTGCTGCTTCGTCCGTTAGTTCATTCAGATGCATTTATGTTTCCTTTCTGGGGGGCTGTCGTCGTTCACACATTCAAACAGGCAATTCCCCCATCATCAAACATACGGCCGCAGGCCGTCATGATAAGCGACGATATTCCCCGACGACACGATGTCGGCGGGGCGTCGATGTAACGCCATGGAAGGCGTTTCAGCGACGCAATAAGAGTACATAAAGAGTACATAGATAATTCGCCGGGGGGCGGGGGGCAGCGCGCAGCCGCGCCAAAATGCAGCTCACGGCGCAAGCCGTCAAAATGACTTACTAATCAAATTACAGGGAAAATACTATGGATTTGTATCCTCCCAGATATCGCTGACCGCCGGATGATACGATCCTTTTGCAAAGGCTTTGGCTTTCGATCGATACGCCGCGGCTTTATCGGGGTCTGCTTCGAAATTCTTCGACAGCAGATTAAAGACGATCGCAGCATTTTCCGCGTCTCCGGTCGAGATATAGAGTTCTGCTGCATAATTGAGCAATTCCCGGGCTTCACCGGCTGGCGCACCCATCGCTCTCGAGACGCACAAAGCCGCCAGTTGTGTCCGCCAGTCCAATGCGCGCCAGCCAGAAATCGCATGCACGAATTCGGTTTGATCGAGTTTTTGCGGATGCTGCGATAAAAAACGCGCCAATTCCGACATCATATTTAAAAACGGGCGCAAACGCTGAGATTTTCGCGCATACGAAGCTGCGTTCATCCAGGCGGTATCCATTGCTTCGTTGCTCAATCCCGAACGCGCAATCATCACCCAGATTTTGTGTGCAGTCCACGGTGCGCCGACTTCATCCAGCGACAGCGCCAGTTCCATCAAATCGTCCGAGGCATTCTCGTGAATCAGCATTTCTGCACGATACCACAGCCTCGCAAATTTAGACTGCGCGTGATCATAGCCATTGTCGCAGGCATCATCCCGATCCGAAATTCGCATCATACAGGCGAACATTTCATCAGGCTCATGCCAGACGCCGGCTTTTTGCAATTTTTTATAGATGTTGCCAAAAGCCTCGTCGTCGTGATGGATCAAACTGGCAAACGCCAATACTTTCAGCCAGTTGATATTCAAATCGTTCTGATTCTTTTTAACGGCATCGAACTGCGATGCAAATTCATCCGAAAGTCCCGAAATATCGGCCACTGCAACAGATGCGGCGAGCAGGTGTGTTTTGTCTTTACCCTTGAGCTTATCTGCATATCCGGCCAGTTCCAGAGCAAGCTCAAGCCCCCAGTCGCCGCGTTCGAGCGCGTTATAGGCATTGGCAAGCGCAGGCGCAATTGCAGCGCGTTTCGACAAATCGGTCGCTGCATCATAGTATTTTTCGGCAAGATATGCCGATACCCCATAATATCCCAGCATGTCGAGGCTGTGCAGAACTGCAGCAAGCGCCAGCATTTCCTTATCGCTATTATCGATGCACATCTGCCACGGTGAATCCATCACGCGATTGGATTGCGACAGCATTTCAGCACCATTGGTACCATCCAGCAAAACGACGGATAAGGTTTCGGTTTGAGTACCCCCAAGTTCCTGCATCAAAGCATCGGGGGATGCACCAGAATCCACAGATTTGACGCGGATATGGTTCATCCCGGGCAGACCGGAAGCGGTCAGTTTCGAAATTTCATTAACGACGTCGCTGCGCAGTCCACCCTTGAGCTGCACTTCGATTTGCACATCAAAATCCGGTTCTACGGGAGCATCGAGCAGCACAAAAGCCGACGATGATTTCACCGTGCCATCCGCAACCTTGAGTAATGTACCGTCCGATGCGATTTCACCCACGGTTAAAAGCGCCGAAATATGCGAAGCCAAACGGCCGCTGTCGCGGCGATTCAAATCAATGGCGGCATAGATTTCGTTACCTTCCATGCCATCCGTTCGCCCCGGAGCAACATGGATTTGTGAAGCACCGTCCGAAACCGGACCATCGCCAAATACAAGCCGCTTGGTGATCGCGTGCATGGTTTTCGACACATCCCCCGAATACACTTGCGAAATCAGACGCGGATCACGAAATCCCGGGTTGAGTGCAAGGATTTCAAGACGAGCCTGGGCATTTGTTCGCTCGACGATACGACCGATCAACAGCGTTGGTGCGGGTTCATCAGCTGGCCAGTCGGCGCCGGGAATCAAACGCACCCACGTACCGACCTGGTATTCCTGCGATGGCGCAACAATATAAGCGCCTTTTGGAATAAAGACCACTCGCTGGTTATCGCCATCGCTTATGTTCTGAACACTTTGATCGATAAGCCAGCTGCGGGTGCGCGTGACATCAAATACCTGCGGCGACTGCGTCTGTTTGGTCGTTGCACACGCGGTGAGCAACAAACAGAATAAGATAACAATCAGCATTTGGGGCTTTGCCCCAACCCCTACCAAGGGCCTAAGGCCCTTGGAACCCACAATATGTTTATATTCTGCCATATATTTACGGTTTGCCAATGGCCTTCATAAGCCGTGAGAGTTCATTCCAGGAGCCCCAGCCCAATGAGCAGAGAAAGGAACATTTTAGAAGTTTTGGCATATTTTAAACGCCATAGGCGTTTAATATGAATAGCCCCCGGCAACGCCGGGGGATGGTGAATGCCACCCCAAAAGGAACGCCGTAGGCGTTCAATATTGAACCCCGCTGGGGTTCTATGCTTAGGGCATACCCTGATCCCCCGGTAGTCGCCTACGGCTCCAACCGGGGGCTATTGACATTGAAGCCCTACGGGCTTCTTTGCTTTGATTTATAACTTTTATTCCTTTCCCCCGACCAAACTGTGAGGGGATTAAAAAGACGGCATCCCTACACCCTGCATCGTTTGCCCGCGCTCAATACAAAGCCTTTGGGCACATTTGTACAACCGCTGGCTGTACAATTCGACAGTGTCATTTCGGATGTATCGAATTTTTCTACTTCTACATTTCTCAGTGCAACCGATTTTACTTCGGCATCGCCGCTGATATTGTCTATCTTTCCGCCAGAAAACGACAATGACTGCAATGTACTTTCAGCAAATTGTATATTTCTCAGAATACAATCGCGGAACTGGCAGTTCGAAATCTCCAGGCATTCTATTTTGCCATCCTCATCACCCTGCGGATCTGCAATCTCGGAGTTTTTCCATACACAGCCATCAAACGCCGTATCTGAAAAATTCTTTATATTGATAAAATGGCAGTCGTGGAATGTACAACCATTAAAGAATGCGCCTTCGAGATCGACATTATCAAACGTCGTTCCATCAAACAGACACGCTTCCCATTCGGTATTGGCCATATTAATTGTATGGATCCGCATCGCACCGATCTGGCTGTTCTTAAAACTTTCGCCTTCGAGAGACGTATCCTTGCCATCCGAAACGATCTGGTTAAAAATCGATTCGTCCGAACTTTGTATCGCTTTTACGAGGTCTTTCTGACTCATCTGTTGAGCAGCTCCAGTAGATATGTGTATGATTAGCGGAATGGGGAAGGTGCCCCATTTCGTCCTTTGCAAGCCATTGGCAGAATGTCTGTATATGGCAGAATGCAAACCATATTGCGGGTTCCAAGGGCCTCAGGCCCTTGGCGGGGTCTGGGGCAGAGCCCCAGAAAAAAACTCAATTCCTCAATTTAAGTGAAATATATAATGATCCGAAATCGCCGTCTTCGTTCAGAACCGGCGCATATTCTGTCACGCGAGGATCCTGGCGGCACCAATCGACGACGGTTTCTTTAATCACCGGCCGTTCGGGGCTGTTCAGACCTTTGCCGCATACGATTTGTGCGTACGGCTTGCGCTCGCTGATGCATGCAGCCACGAACGATTCCAGCCGCGACATCGCCGCATTCAGCGTCATGCCGCGCAAATGCAGTGATATCACCATGCCGTATCGGCCTTCGTAGTGATGTACATCCTTGAGCAGTTTTTTCTGAGAGGATGTCAAAGCATCGACGACATCGGGATGTTCAATGATATTGTCGCCTTTTTCGATCTGCGTCACAGTCACCACGGGGTCGACATGCGTTGTTTGCATACCGGGCGTTGGCTCAGACGGTTTTGCATCGACCGATACCGGCTGAATCGCTTCGATTTCGGCGTTCTGATACTTCTTTTTATTGCGCGTTTTGTGCACCGGTTTGGCGGGTTCCGCCAGCCGCTGCACGTTCGACATCGCCATTTCCTGCGTGAAAATCGCGAATTCGCGCTCTTCGTCCGTCATCGACAGATGTTTTTCTTCGGGCGCTTTTTTGGCGACCGGCGGCTCTTTCGTATTGAATTTCGACTGATAGATATCGCCGGTTTCGAATTGCGCCATCGACGCCGCAAAGATCTCGGCATCGGTCATGTTCGAATCGTCAAAAACATCTTCGGCAGTATAGCGAGAGCGGCCGCCGGCAGCTTGTTTCCGAGCCTCGGCCTCGCGGCGCATACGAGCTTCTTCCTGTCGACGCGCCTCTGCCTGCTGCTCGCTTTCTTCCGCGCGCCGCTTGTCCTGCAACGATTTGAGGCTCGCAAATGCCGACGTTCCAAAGCCTTTGCTCATGTCCAGCTGCGGCTCGTTCGATTCTCGCTTATTCTTCTTGGCCATATTACGTAACTATTCTGCCCTCTATTCACTTTTCCTGCATAACATGCATATCATGCAGGCTTTTAGCGGAATGGGGGAGGGGCCCCATTTCGTCATTTTGCGGCCATATTATCTGGCAAAATATGGAAGCATGTAAAATATATTGCGGGTTCCAAGTGCCCCAGGCCCTTTGGCGGGGTCCGGGGCAGAGCCCCGGCTGCACTAAGACTACACCAGATAATCGGCTTTTACATAGTCGCGCAAAGCTTCGGGCACGCGGATGCGGCCGTCAGCTTCCTGATAATTCTCCATAATCGCAATCAGCGTGCGGCCAACCGCAAGACCGGAACCATTCAGCGTATGCACGAATGCGGTCTTTTCCTTGGCGTCCGGGGTGCGATAGCGAATGTTCGCACGGCGTGCCTGATAATCGCCGAAATTCGAGCAGCTCGAAATCTCGCGATACATATTCTGCGACGGCAGCCACACTTCCAAATCGTAGCATTTACGCGCCGAAAATCCCATATCGCCCGCGCTCAGCAGCATCACGCGATACGGCAGTTCCAGACGTTTCAGAATCTCTTCGGCGTCGTTCACCAGCGCCTGGTGCTCAGCTTCACTCGTTTCGGGCGTCGTAAATTTGACGAGCTCGACCTTATCGAACTGATGCTGACGAATCATGCCGCGCGTATCCTTGCCGTAACTGCCGGCCTCGAGTCTGAAGCAAGCGCTGTATGCACAATACTTAATCGGCAGCTGATCCGGCGTGAGCAATTCGTCGCGGTGCAGATTGGTCACCGGCACTTCCGCCGTCGGAATCAGGAACATATCGTCGTTCGTTTTATACGCGTCGAACTCGAATTTTGGCAGCTGGCCCGTACCCGTCATCGAATCGCGATTGACGATATAAGGCGGCATCACCATTTTATAACCGCGCGATGCATGCGTATCGAGCATGAACTGAATCAGCGCCAGTTCCATCTTGACCGCCGCGCCCATCAAAAATGTGAACCGTGCACCCGACACTTTTGTGCCGCGTTCAAAATCCAGAATCTTCGCGGCCTCGCCGAGTTCATCGTGGCTCTTGGGCTCGAAATCAAACGATTTCGGCGTTCCCCAGCGACGGATTTCCTTATTGTCGCTTTCGTCAGCTGCCTGCGGCACTTCGGGATCCGGGATATTCGGAATATACAGCATCATCTGCGCCAGCTCGGCATCGATCTCGCTGCGACGTGCGTCGATCTCTTTCAATTCCGCGCTCATGCCCTTCAACTGCGCACGCAGTGCCTCGGCCTGCGCCTTATCCAGCTTGCGCATCTCATCGCTCGCCTTGCGCTGCTCAAACCGCAGGTTGTCGTATCGCACGCATTTCTCGCGCCGTTCCTCACTCAGCGCACGCAGATGGTCAAAATCCACCTTCGCATTGCGAAACCGCAAACCCTCAATTACCGCATCCAGATTCGCCAAAACGTATTTAACATCCAGCATATTACGTCATTT
>CAMKRB010000088.1 GCA_946415045.1 uncultured Myxococcales bacterium | reverse complement strand
CGTATTTGGCATTGCATAAAACTCAGCTTGTTCAGAAAAAGCCTTGTGCATGCCCATAGATTGTAGCATTTTCTTAATAAAAATTGTGGCCGGTGCTAATTTGAATTTTGGCATAGCCACAAACACATCAGTGAAGTCCTCATATTTACAATTCGAAACAATATCACCCGATAATTGTTTTTCTACATTTTCAAGCAGTTCCATGCGTTTTTCTATTGGATGAGCGTCATCGATCGTTGGCAAAACAATCCGCTGGATTTTGGGCAACCGATGGTTCTGGTTGTGGTTCATTGACTGCGGGGGTCAGCCGCATTTTGTTGGCTGTCAAGCGTAGCGACCGTATCTTGCGCAGGGGGATTTTATGCGGGGCCATCCTGAGCCGGTTTGCAGCCGGTTGTGACCAATAATGAAATTGCGATAACAGCAAATGTGGTGAAGTGTTTCATTAGATTACCTCGTGTGATATCAAAACGACGCTGCAGATTTGCAGATAGGATTGTGTACCATTTTCGAATTGATTTGCGCAAGCGCGTAAATGATAGACAACGGAAATCCGCCCGCGTATTTGCGCTGGCGCAAATAGCGGGCGGCAAAAGGGCGTATGCACTTATCGCGCCGTGCAGACCGCACGGCGCGATAGTGCATAGCCCGATGCGCGGGGCGTATCGGCAACGCCGATAGCCTACGCCTCATCAAAAAAAACTCGCCATTTGGGATTGGCAAGTTATGGTATCAGCGGAATGGACGTTCTATGGAACAAAACCAAAGGTGTTTTTGGAGTTAAAAGGAGCGCATGATGGATATATATCAATCCAGACAATAAGGCGTTTCAGGTTAAGCGGAATGATACAAACATTGATTAATCAGAGCTTAGCAAAGTAGTAACCTCACGATGGGTAAAAGAAGTGAGCATAGTTGCAGGAGAACATAGGAGGATCCCGTTTGATTCCTATATTCGATATAGGGAGGTGCAATCCACGCGAAAAATATTGACCAGACAGTCAACGACTGATAAGTCATCAATTTGGAGGGGCGGGGGTGTTTGAGATTTTAGCGCAAGCATCACAGTCGGTACAGGTAAAACTATGGCAGAGCAAGAATCCATTCATCGAAGCAAAGAAATTGTAAAAGTCAGTGCGATCGGCATTGTCACCAATGTGCTGCTTGCCGCTTTTAAAGCCGTCATTGGTGTGTTGTCGAGTTCCATCACAATCGTTCTGGATGCGGTAAACAATCTGAGTGATGCTTTGTCATCCATTATTACCATCGTGGGTACCAAGCTGGCAGGAAAAACTGTGAATTTATCGCAGCTGTACCATTTTTAACAATTGATTCTGTTCTGGAACCATTACAAGGAGACATATCATGATTTACGATTACTCAGTGACCAAGAGCAATGGCGAAGAATTGAAATTAGCCGAATACAAAGGCAAAGTCATCCTGATCGTCAACACAGCCACGGGATGCGGGTTTACACCACAATATGCGCCAATCGAGCAAATGTACCGGGATTATCACGATAAAGGGCTTGAGATTCTCGATATTCCCTGCAATCAGTTCGGCGGGCAAGCACCAGGTTCGGACGAAGATATTCACGAATTCTGCACGATACACTACAACACGACATTCCCTCAGATGAAAAAAGCGGATGTAAATGGTGACAATGAGCTGCCCCTCTATACCTTTTTGAAATCACAGAAAGGTTTTGAAGGCTTTAAATCTCACGGCATTAAAGGTTTTGTGACAAAAGGCGTATTGGAGAGAGTGGTGGCAAAATCGGATCCGAACTGGGAGAAAACCCCGGACATCAAGTGGAATTTTACCAAATTTGTCGTGGATCGCGAAGGCAACGTCGTCGCGCGTTTCGAACCGACCGCAGATATGAAGGATGTCGAAGCCTGCGTAAAAACATTGTTGTAAATTATATTTCTATCTAATCATTGAAGCGAACACATAGTCATCTTCATTATTAGGGATTCATTATGTCAAAAAAAGAACTTCGTCTTCACTCAGTCGTTTCGCCGACCCAAACCGTCATCGTCTCTGCCTACGATGAGGAGGGAAAGCCTCAGGCATGCACGCTGGCTTTTTATATGGTGAGCAGTCATGTTCCGCCGTGCGTGACGATTGCGATTAATGCAACCCAGAAAAGAAAAACACTCAAGGGGATATTGGCAACCAAAGCGTTTGTTTTAGGATTCCCAAGTGTTGACCAGGTGAAAGAAGCCGATTATTTGGGCGTAGAATCCGGTTATAATGCCGACAAGCTCAATAAAATCGGATACACCACTACCCTAGCCAAAATGGTGCATGCGCCTGTCATCAATGAACTATTGCTTTCGATTGAATGCGAGGTCGTGCATACGGTTACGGTCGGCAGCCATACGCAAATCACCGGCGAAGTGAAAAATATATTGGCTGACGAAAGCATACTCAACGAAAAAGACAAAGTCATTTTGGAAAAGTTGAACCCCATCATCTATGATGAAGAACAGTTCCGATATCTGAGCGTCGGCGAAAAGGTTGCCGATGCCTTCAAAACTGGTATAGAACTCAGAAAATCACTGAATGGAGAACAGGAACATGAGTAAAAGAATTATTGCCGTCAATGCAGGCCCCAGAAAAGGATGGAACACCGACACGCTGATTACTGAAGCCTCCAAAGGCGCAGAATCCGCTGGCGCGACCGTTGAAAGATTCGATCTTTTCAAACTCGAAAAATATACAGGATGTGTATCTTGCTTTGGTTGTAAAAAAGAGAAGTTCAAAGGACAATGCATTTGCCGCGATGCATTAAAGCCCGTTCTGGATGCCATTCGGGAATCTGACGGCCTCATCATTGGTTCGCCGAATTATCTCAGCGAAATGACTGCATCTTTTCGTGCAATTTACGAAAGACTCATTTTCCAGAATTTGACCTATAACAAGGAGAATCCTTGCTGTAATGCGCATCCCATCCCTGTGCTGCTCATTATGACAAGCAATGCGCCCGATACGATGTATCAACAACTGCTTAATAACTATCAGCAGGTACTGAGCCGCTTTGTCGGTCCAACAGATGTATTTGTCAGCGGCAATACGCTGCAGCTCAAGGATTACAGCAAAACAGACTGGCCGTGGTCATTGTTCGATCCCGAAGACAAAATGCGCCGCCATGAAACTGTATTCCCCGAAGAATGCCGTGCGGTTTTTGAAAAAGGCGCTCAATTGGTGAAATAATGTATATCACTTTATGTTGCCGTGCTATCTGCGATACGCACAGCTTTTGGCGCTTTCGGCAAAGAGACGTTCGACCGAACGTCTCTATTTGCCGATACGCGCCTCTGCGCCCGGCTATCGCTTCGCGATACGCCGGGCGACACAATATTTATAATAAATCCTGAATTTGACACAATCCTTTGAAGTTGATCATGTTCTGAATCATTCGGCACAGACTGATTCGGAATTTATAAAAGTGTATTTTAAGAAGAACTACTTATTAAATGTTTAAATTCGCGTATTGTCTCTATTGACGAGCAGAGAGATATCGCATGGCAAAACATATGGAATCGAATTGTTAAGGGGTGTTACGGGGGGCACTCACCTAACGCAAAAAGTCGCATCGTATCTTCAAATGCCATTAGACGAGAAAATCAAACCATGATAAAGGGTGACTGTCGGAAGTTGTTTCCGATGGTTCAGTCGTACGTGTGGCGATCGAAAGCTTCGCATTGTGCACGGGAATACAGGAGATAGGATGGAACTTAACCAGTTACAGCAACTTGTCGTCATCGCAGATGAAACTGCGTTGTTTCGAGCTGCTCAAAAACTTCATATTTCCCAAAGTGCGCTGACGCGCTCGATTCAGCGGCTCGAAGAAGAGCTTGGCATGCAGCTATTCGACCGCACCCATAACAGCATGAAACTGAATGAGGCAGGCAAGATTGCAGTCAGGCATGCCCGGCTCGTACTTAATGAAGCAGAGGCGCTTGTAATGGGACTGGAGGCATTTAAGTGGCATATTCAGGCATTGCACATTGTAACATGTACCCCGGCACCTTTATGGAAACTGACAGCTGAATTGTCGAAACGATATCCTGACATTCATATTACTTCGGGCATGCCGGAAGAGAGCGAAATTGAATCACAGCTATTGATTGAAAAAGCTTCGATTGCAATCACTCGCCATGATATTCACACGGATGAGATCGATTCAATGCCGTTTATGGATGAACACTTATTAATAAGAATTCCTGTGTCTGATCCGTTAAGCCATAAGTCTGCAGTTCATTTTGCTGATCTTGAAGGCAGAGAAATCAGTGAATATATTCATACTGGTTTCTGGCGTCGATTATATCGCAAGTGTATTAAGAATGCGCATTATATCGAGTATGATGATATTATGGTGTATCTGAACATCGTTGCATCACAAAATTTGCTGACGTTTACTTCAGATGCACACGATCTTCAATTGGAAATGAAAAACTATCATCTTGTTCCCATTGCCGATAAGGAAGCCACAGCACATTGTTATATTGCATGGCTGAAGAAGAATAACTCGATGCTGTCGGATATTCTTAAATGGATAACGGAAATATTCATCAATTGATGAATTTAATTTTTCTTATGCATCAAGCGCATACTGATTGCAAAAGTTGCATTTTACATCTTTTGGGTGGTTCGCTATCTCACATGTATGCTCTGTGAATCAGGGCATGAGGAGGGATTATGCGATACAACCATGTTTTCGGAATCGTTTTCTGTTTGATATCGGCTGCGTTTTTGGGCGGATGTGGCGAGGATTCATCCAATTCTACAGATATGACCTGTGGAATCGATGAATACGATTCGGACGGCTGTCAAATCATTGATTTGTCGTGCCCGTCATCGTCGAACAGCAATATCACTGTGAAGATGGAGACAGCTGGCGAGTTGGTCATCAAGGTCAAAGCGAATGTCTGTACGCATTTGACGGGGACGTTTGACGGGATGGTCAAGCTGAAGAACCCGAACAACATTGATTTGAATGTCAAGCTGGACAATGTTACGATCAAGAGTGACACGTATCATGGGCAGCTCAAGTTTAACAGCAGTGCGCTGTGCAAGGGGAATACATACCATGTGGAGCTGATAGGGGCAAACACGATTACAGGTGCGGCGCATGAGGATTCGAAGAATGTGCTGAAATGCGAATCGAATCTGGCCATCAGCGGCAGCGGCAGTCTAACGGTGAATGCGAAATATAAGACGGGCATCAAAGTCGATGATGTTTTTACGATGAACGGCGGCACGGTCAATGTGAATCTGGCCAGAACTGCGAGTAACAATGAGAATGGTTTTGGAGCCAAGATCGTGAACGGTTTTGTCATGAATGACGGAACGCTGAAGATTACGGCGAATGATAACATGACTTGTTACGAAGCGCGAGGCCTGAAGGTGGAAGGTTACGATGCGGTCGCCAGCACCGATGAAGATTATGATGAATGGAATACAACGGAATGCAAGGGATATGGGGCTGGCAAAGGTGATATTAAAGTCAACGGCGGCACCATCGTGATTTCTTCGGATGCAAAGGCTCTGTTTGCGGGTTGGGATGTGAGTGAAGATGCTGTGACATCGAGTACTGACGACGATCCTATCCCGAATGTGACGATCAATGGTGGTTCGTTGTCTTTGACGACCCGGGCGACGCCGAGGGATAGCCAGGGCGGCGGAGGACCTGGCGGTCCGGGCGGTCATGGGGCCCCCGGAAGCAGCAGCAACAGCTGTGGCAGCGACAATACCCTGGCTCCCGAAGGTATCGAAGGCAAACATGGTGTTTATATCAATAATGGCGAAATTGTGATTACTGCAACGGATGACAGCATCAATGCCTCATCGAAAAATAAGTCAGAGCTTGAGATAAACGGTGGTAAAATCTATGCCATGAGCAGTAATAATGATGCGATAGATTCGAATGGTACCTTCAAAATTACGAATGGATTGGTTGTGGCATTTGGTGCAAGCGGTGCGGAGCATTCCCTGGATGTCATCGAAGGCGGCACCATTTACTTTAGCGGTGGCACGATATTTGGGTTAGCAGCGAATTCGGAGACGCCGTCTGCCACCAAGGGCTCCTATATTGTGACATCGGTATCGAGTCCAGCTGGCAAGACATTTGCGTTGACGCCGAGCAATTCGACCAATGTCCTGGGCGCAATAAAAGTCCCAAGTTCCTACTCGAGCGGCACAAAACTGATGATCATGCAGAGTGATTTGACTGCCAATTCAAGCTACAACCTGTACACCAATCCGACCGTGACTTTGGGCAGTGGAGCCACGTGGTTTAACGATGCCATTCTGGATGGATCGGCTACGGTGAGCGGAAACAGCAAAACATTGGTGACAGCAGGTAAAAGCAGTGGTTCCGGAGGTCCTGGTTGGTAGTATTATGGTTCATTGACTTCTCGGTTTCTGCCCGAATCATTGTAGATTTGGGCGGAAATTGGGAATAAAGACTATAATTGGTTAGCGGCAGGCAGCGATTGCGATTCATTTGCGGAGGTACAGTATGGAGAATGACATACAACATATTTACCAGAATATAGATGATATCATTCGCAGCTATGACTCTGTGTCGCTCGAAGAGATGAAGCGCGTTCGCCTGATGAACCGAATTGACACCAAATATATCGTCAGGGTCGGAGATATCCAAAAGCTTCTGGAATATTCGAGGGATGATTACCGTGTGCAGGAAGTCGATGGCGAAAGGAACATCGCCTATCATACGATTTATTATGATACGCGGGATCATCAAATGTATATCGCGCACCAGAATGGAAAGAAAACGCGCGAAAAGATCAGGATGCGGACGTATGTATCTTCGGGGCTTTCCTTTTTGGAAGTTAAAAATAAAAACAACCGTGGAAGGACGGATAAAAAGCGCATTAAAGTGGATGCAGACAGCGATTATATGCATTCCGAAGAGACGCGCAGCTTTTTAGCGAAACACGCCTGGTATTGCCCTGATGAGCTTGAGCCGCATCTCGAAAACCGGTTTAATCGAATTACGCTCGTCAACCATGGTATGACAGAGCGTTTGACGATGGATACCGGGCTCTGTTTTCACAATTACTCAAATGACAGAAACGGTTCCCTCTCAGGAATAGCGGTTGTCGAACTCAAGCGGGATGGCAGGACGCCGTCCCCCATGCACGATCTGCTCATCCGAATGCACATCCACACCATGGGATTCAGCAAATACTGTATCGGCTGTGCATTCACAGATCCAACACTCAAACAGAATCTTTTTAAAGAAAGAATTCGAAGTGTTCTCAAATTGAACGAGGTGTCCCATGTATGACTTTTTAATCAATAACGCCGGCGGTCTCTGGTTATTCCTGTCTGGTTTTTTTATCAACTTCGTCGTTGTGTTTATCGTCGTGCGCTGTTTCTATTTCCCCAAAAGCCAGCGCCGTGACTATTTCTTTACCTATATTTTAATGAGTATCAGTATATTTTTACTCATATTCATTTTGAATGATGTCAAATTCAAGACGGGATTTGCATTAGGTCTGTTTGCCATCTTCAGCATTATCCGTTACCGCACCGATTCGATGCCCGTGCGCGAGATGACCTATTTGTTTGCAGTGATTGCGATTTCGGTCATCAATGCCGTGATTGGCGGTGTGCCGTGGCAGATAACGCTGGGCGCAAATATGCTGATGCTTATGAGTATCGCAGTGGTTGAGGCGGTGCGCGGACGTCAGTGTGTATCAAACAAACTGGTCATGTATGATCGCATCGACTTAATAAAAGAAGAAAAACGTGCCGAAATGATCGAAGACCTCAAATCGCGCACTGGCCTGGATATCGTCAGTGTCGAAGTCGGACATGTGGACTTTCTCAAAGATTCTGCTATGCTAAAGGTGTATTATCGCTCCGGCAGCGGCTGTGAGAATTCGGTCGACAGAACGGTCAAGTTCCCCAAACCAGATGAGGACAACGATGATTAAACGATTGATGCAAATGATATTGAGCGCCGTGATTCTGTTGGTGCCATTGTGTGCGATGGCGCAGGATTTCGGGCTTGATGTCAACCTCGGTTTAAAGAAAAAAATCGTTAAAGGATTAAGTGTGGCTGCTGAATTTGAGCTTCGCACACAGGACATGAGCTCGGAGATGGAGCGCATCGATGCCGGTCTCGGTATCAGTTACAAACCAATTGATTACTTTAAAGTTGGCATTGGATATCATTTCATCGATAAATACAAACCTAAGCATGAGACGAAGAAAGGCAATATTGTCGATGAGTACTGGTCGCCGCGGCATCGTGCCTATGCTGATGTAACGGGCATTGCGGTCGTCGAAAATTTTGAAATATCGCTGCGCGAGCGGTATCAGTTTACGCACCGTTCCGAGACTTCGGCGAAAAAGTGGAGCAGCTCAGGTAAAGCAAAGGATGATGAAATCATCGAAGCAAAGAACGACCATATTCTGCGTTCCCGGGTTCTTGCGCAATACAATATTAAAAAGATCAAACTTGCGCCGTATTTTAGTATTGAGGTACATAACGATCTTGCAGACAGCTTTGCGATTGATAAAGTCAGACTGATTGCAGGTTTGGAGTATTCATTGAAGAAGCATCACGTTTTTGATCTGTTTTATCGATATACCGCAGGTATCGCCGATTCCGATGACGAATGCCATCTCCTCGGCATCGGTTATGAATTCACATTTTAAGCGGCTGGAGTTGCTTTTTCACACTTTCCTGTATTAAGGACAATCTTTATGAGTCATGATTCACATCGTTTGTTCATTTGTCTCGCATTGTTCAGCATGGGGGCTTTAACAGCCTGCCACAAGCCGGCCCCTGCTGATAACACCGCAGCTGCATCAGCGGAATCTGCCCAAACTACAGAATGTTATGCCGTTAAGCTGAGTGATCCACAAAGTCCGTCTTCAATCGTACAGCTCAAACAGGTGGATGGTGAGCTTTCGCTCTATGTGCATTCAGATAACAAAATATGTATTGAATTGAGCGAGTCATTCGATGGCGGCGTCATTTTGAACAATCAGAAAAATGTCGATCTCGAACTTCGTTTGAAAGATGTACAAATTACAAGTCAGGCACATCCCGGATATCTTGATCTAAAATCGAACGATAAAAACAAAGGCAATACCTATACGGTTGCACTTATCGGTAAATCGATCATTACAGGTGCCACAGATAAAAAGTCCAAATCCGTGATTTCTGCGACGCCAAATCTTGTGTTTACGGGTGACGGATCACTTTCGGTGGTTGCCAGATATAAGAACGGCATCGTCTCGGATGACGTGATTGCCATAGAATCGGGAACCATCGACATTAAACTCGACCGTGCCGAGGCTGCCCAAATAGATGGTTATAAAGAGAAGGGCTTTGGTGTTAAAGCGGATAACGGCTTTGAAATGCGCGGCGGCAAGCTGACCATTGAGGCCAATGATAATATTACCGGATATGAATCGCGCGGTATCAAAGTCGACGGCAGCGACAAAAACGCATACAACACTGGCAAGGGCTATGTAAAAATTTCCGGCGGAGAACTGACGATTCATTCGGATGCCAAAGCGCTCTCTGCGGGCTGGGATATTGACGAAGATGCCAAAACCGAGACGGCAGAGGATGATCCGCATCCCGACGTCATCATCAGCGGCGGTGTGATCGATATCGTCACGAGTGCCGAGCCGCGCGGCCGAAAGATGGGTCCGCCGCCCGAGATGAAGTTTGATGAAAACGGCAATCCCATCATGCCCGAATTTATGGGCCCGCCGCCTGACGGTGACAGAATGCCGCCTCAAATGGCCAAAGATGCCTCGGATAACGGATTTAAACGTCGTCCAAGTCCGAACAAACGAAAAGACAAAAAGAAAGCCGGTAATGACAGCTCCGAAAACACGGTCAGTCCCGAGGGGATCGAAGCCAAGCGCAATCTGACCATTACCGGCGGTAAAATTCGCGTCGTAGCGATGGATGACGGTATCAATGCCGGCGAATCCATAACCATCAGCGGCGGCGAAATCATGGTATGGTCAATCACGAACGATGCACTGGACGCCAATGGTCATGCAACGATTACTGGGGGCCTGACTGCGTTGTTTGGTGCTGCAGACCCCGACGGCGCGCTCGATGCCGACACGAACCGCAATGTGACGTATACCGGCGGAACGCTTGTGGCTTTGGGCGGTGCAAACAATGCCCCCGAAGGCGAAGGAACCACGGGCTCGTTTGCACAGGTGACGCTCGTCGAATCAAAACATGGTTTTCCTGGCGGTGGCCCCGGCAGAGGCCCGGGGATGAAAAGACCTAATGCTCCCGGCGAATCAGATAATGCACCTTCCACGGATGACACAGAAAAAGCGCCCGGCCCCGCAGACCTTCCCCCCGGCCCTCCCCCCTCCGACCGCAAACGCGAAATCTCAGAACTCGCCAATGCCACGCTTACCCTTGCTGATCCCGAAAACGGCAATGCCATTGTTTCAATCAAAGTCCCCGAAAAGTACACCGGCGGCGGAAGCATACTCGTACTTTCGGACAAACTGCAGAAGGGAAAGACCTATCGGGTCTATACCAATCCTGCATTTGATAAGCCTGTGAGCACCTGGGTGCATGATGTTATCTCCGCCGAAACGGTCGTTGTCTCGGGCGATAAATACATCGATGCCGAATCTGGCGTTGCGCTGAAAGGCCATTTTGGACCCGGTCCGGGAATGCCAATGCGTACTAAACCACAAAATGACAAAGAAATGAATACATCTCCATAGTATTATTTTCAATACGCACGGCTTTCGGCGCTATTTGTGCAGAGATGTGTCACGACGCATCTCTGCACAAATACGCGCCTCTGCGCCCGGCTATCG